>CAIKWG010000042.1 GCA_903831045.1 uncultured archaeon
ATATTACTAGACTATCAAAATCTTTTTAATCTCTCATTTAATTGTCATTTGATGTCAAGTAACAGCATTCAAGATAATCTACCATATTTTACAGACTCTTCTAAAGAGAATTATTATCCTGTTTTAATAAGCCCAGAATTTAACGAAAAAAATGAAGCCTTTCTGCCAGAAGAAGGGATTGTCTCCATTTCATATTATTTTTCTAAAGAAGGGAATTCGCTAGGACCAAGATTTAGAAATCTTGAGGCAAAGTCTCTCTCTCATTTTAGCTTTCCAAATGTAGCAAAAGAAGCTCCAAAAATTTTTATTACAGAAAGTATACTAAGATATCTAGAACTTTCTTCTAGAAGTGTTTTTGTTTCTCCAGACCAAATGAAATCATTAGAGGAAGTTCCAAATGCAGAATCCTATTTTAAAATATTCAAATCGGAAGAGCCAGAAGATATTTTTTCGGATCTAATAGGTTTGGGATTTTTTAATAAGCACATAGAAGGTGAAATTTAGGTCAAAAAACATAGTTCGCACAAGATACATTGTGCGAACGATTTAGCCCATTTTTCATAAAAAATAGGGGTTTTTAGGCCTCTATAGGCATTTCTTTGATTAGATGATGTATTCTTCGTCTTTTTCTTATTTTATACCATTGAACTAAGCTAACCTAAGTGCAAGTAGCATAAAATGGGATTATATAACTTAGCTGCCTTAGTGAAGAAAGTTTATTCTTTTAATCTTGTAACCTGATAATCCCATGAGCAATAGGCATCACTATCATGACTTATATCTCTCACATATAATTCTTTTTCTTGCCCGTTAGAAATATAATAATCTGCTTCTTGTTCTGTTTTTTTACCAGAGCAACTGTAAAAATCATACTGAACTCTAAAATAGCTTGATTGTCCTTTATTTGTTATTACAACTCTAAATGTGTCTGCATAGCTTCCAAAAAGTGATTCTTTTTTGTAATTGCCCACAGAACTATAAGCATCTGGATTGGAATAATGAGGTATTGGAACTTCTAAACATTCTGGACAAAAAGTGCTAGCAATAGGATTTGAATAACGTGAAGGGTAGTTAATGTCCTTTGATCTCTGACTTGGAGAATAATAGTAATCTTTTACATCATGAAATCTTGGAGCTGTATCCTGGCAATCTCTTTCTCTATAGTTCTGCACGCCCGCATAATTTTCTCTTTCTGCATAAACAGTGTCTTCTCCTAAGTCAGAATTTGAATAGGAATAGTCATAGGAATAATAGTAATTATTTGTATTATAAGAATTAATAATGTTACTTGTGCTAGTAGAACGTGTCGGTTTGCTAGAGTCTATACTTGCAACGACGAAAACAACTGAAAAGAGTAATACTAAAAATATTCCCCAAAGGACAATTTCTATGCTTTTTTCTCTTTCCATAAAGCATTTAACTTCAAGTGTTTTTTAAGTATTGTTGTGGTAAAATGAATAAAAAAGTTTTAACTTTTTCAATACTCGGATTGATTTTTGTAGCTCTGGCTATCCTCGTTGATTGGTTGTTTCTGATAGGAGCCATTGTTTTCATGCTTCTAAATCAAAGAGCTCTCTTTGGAAGCAAATCTAAGTCTAAAGATATTTAAATGAGTTCGCACAATCTCATTAATGAAAAGAGAGGAATTTCTAAAAAAGATAGAAGTTGAGCTAAAAATATCAAAAAATTCTGAATACACCCTTAGAAATTATCTTGCTATGAACTCTCAATTTTTAGATTATATCAAAAAAAATCCAGATGAGATTACGGAAGATGATGTTAAACTTTATGTTGCAGATAAGATAAGTAATAATGCAGCAACATCAGTTATTTTATTTTTAGCTGCGATTAAATTTGCCTATATGAATATTCTAAAAAGAGATGTTACCCTCGGAATAAAAAGGCCAAAAAGAGAGCAAAAACTTCCAGTTGTATTGACAAAACCCGAAATTATTTCTCTGCTCCAACAATTGCCAACAAGAAAATCCAAACTGATGGTCTCTTTAATCTATGCCTGCGGTCTTCGAGTTTCTGAACTAACAAGCCTGAAAGTTTTAGATTTAGAATTTGAAGAAAAGATTGGACAAGTTAGGCAAGCCAAAGGAAAGAAAGATAGAATTTTTAATATTCCAGATTTTTTAATTGAAGACCTTCGTAAACAAGCTGAAATTCAAAAAAAGTTTAATCAAGAATATCTATTCTCTGGAAAAGATGGAAAAGAAATGACCTCGAGAAACATTCAAAAAATAGTTTCCTGTGCTGCGCAAAAAGCGAATATTCCAAAGTCCGTTCATTGTCATACCCTTCGTCATTCATTTGCAACTCATCTTCTCGAGAATGGCGTTGACATAAGAAAGATTCAAGAATTACTTGGACATTCCAATCTTGCAACTACTCAGATATATACTCATGTTTCAACAGAAGAGCTTAAAAAAATTAAATCCCCCATTGATTCATTGATTGGAGTTTAAGATGAAATGCCCTCATTGTGGAGAAGAAATTGAAATAGAACATGCAATAAATAATAATCAAAAAAAAGGCATGATTAACAAGGCTAGTCAAGGTAAGGTTATGTCTCGTGCACCGTTTGGATATAATATAATCAACAATGAGCTAATTCCGGATGTAGAAAATTCTCTAATTGTAGAAAAAATATTTTTAGATTTTAGAGATTCAGAAACAAGTTTGAATCAACTTTCAAAAAAATACGGCCTCTCTCTTAATGGACTAAAGAAAATTCTTAGAAATTTTAGTTATCTTGGAAAAATTAAATTTAATGGAGAGATCCACGAAGGAACTCATAAACCTTTGGTTTCTGCAATACTATTCAATAATGTTCAAGATAAATTAGATAAAAAATTATCTAAATCCGCTTAGATTCTTTTCTATTTTTTCAAAGGGAAAAGGTCTTTCGTTCCTGAAGAAAGTCATGTATTCTAAGAATCCATAAATTTGAGTATTCCAGAGTCCACAAAATTCTGCAATGCCTTTATTTCTCTTTCCAGAAAAAATAGTAGAAATAAAATTAAAAACAGTTAAAAGTAAAACTAAATAACCCCAAGCCCATAGAATTATTCCTGAAATTATAAAAACAATTATTCTCATCCATGCTTCTTGCCTCTCTTTTTTTTCTTTAGTCATTTTATCTGTAAGATGTTTGTCTCTTTGCACGAGCTTTAGAATCACCTGGTTTACGAGCTTCTTTTCTTCTTACATCAGCTACAAGTAAACTTCTGTCATATTTAACATAAGCATTCTTTAGTTCTTCTGAACCTGTAAATTCAACAATTCCTTTTGCCAATGCTAATCTTGCTGCATCAATTTGCCCTTTTTCTCCTCCACCACGAGCATCAATTGAAGCATTAAATTCTATTTTTCCTAAAACTTCTTTAGCAATTCTAACCGGTTCTGCTAATTTTAGGAAGTCAAAGTATTGAAGATTTTTGTAATCTTTTCTTTTGTAAAGTATTTTTCCATCTCCACCACTAACAATTGCTCTTGCAACTGCCCTTTTTCTTTTTCCTGAAGCATAAATCTTTTTGTATTTTGTTTCTATTGTCATTTGTTTGTATACTCCTTAACTTCTGAGATCTTTGATCTTTGTGGTTTAGGGAATTCAATTATTGTTTTTCCTTCAAATTCTTTTGGAACTCCAACATGGCATCTTAATTTTGCATAGATCTCTTTTCCTCTTCCTGCTCGATGATTTGGAAGCATTCCTCTAATAGTTCTTTTAACAACAATCTCACTTGTTGCTGGATGTTTGGGACCTTTTTGACTAGTTCCGACCATATTTCTCTTTCTATCAAACTCGCTCTTAATGAAAGATTTATTTCCAGTGATAACTATTCTTTCGCAATTAACAATCGTTATTTCTTCTCCTCGTAATAATTCCTTTGCAACATGACTTGCTAATCTTCCAAGAACCTGTCCTTTTCCATTTATAATTTTCATTTCAATATTTTAACACCTTTTGCATCTTTATTCTTTTCTATTTCTTGAGAAATTAAAATTGCTTCACAGCCAGCTTTTTTTAGCTTTTCTTCAGCCTTAGAAGAGAAACTTATAGCAACAACCTTGAATTTTTTACTAACTTCTCCTCCAGATAAAACTTTTCCAGGAACAACAACTGTCTCTCCTGTTTTTGCTTGAGCATCAATTTGACTAAGATTCATATCCATTCTTTTTCTTCGAGGACCAACAAGAACGCTTGCAATTCCTAACCAAGATTCATTTTTCTTTGCATTTATAATAGTTTCAACTAGATTACTATTTGTTTTTCTTTTCAATTGGTATTCGATTAATGTTTTTGATTTCATTTTGTTATTCGCGATAGAAGCATTTAAGCCCCACTATCGCTTGCGCTCGCAGGTAAAAGTTTAACCTTTTCGAGGTTTATAAACCTTTTCCAAAGGTTTATTTTTATTATCGATGCGAGACTCTCACTAACGTTCGGTATGCGTATCTCGCTACGCTCGATGCGAGTGAAAGGGTTCGAACCTTCGCAGGCATAAGCCAGTAGATTTTGAGTCTACCCCGTTTGACCACTCCGGCACACTCGCATATTACCTCTTATATAAATAGGGGGCCCGGACAGCCCCCCTATCTGAAAATACGAACAAGGCACGCTATAAAAACCTTTTTAGACCTGCTAGTAATAACCTGAAATAGGTATTATTTGTAACTATCAAGGCACTACAATCAAAACATTTATAAACTCCTGAAAAGTGATAAAATCATGGAAACAAAAGATATTTCACATATGAACTTGGATTTTTCTAAAATGAAAAACCCTGAAATAGCTGGAAGTACATTTGGTAACTCTATTCCTGAGATGGGAAATGAAAAGCTAGCTTCACTTAAACAAGCTGTTGCAGAAATTCATGAATCTATCCAAGAAAGAGAAGATCTAAGTAAAAAGAACTTCCAAGAAGGAGAAAAAATCAAGACTGAAATTAATAACTTCCTAATTGAAAATGAAACTCTCGGTGTTGGAGACATTGATCCAAGAGAATTACTTAAGGAAAAGAATGAACTAAGAAAAAAGAAAATGGATATTTCTGAAATGCAATTAAATGAAAAGGTAGGATGTTGGAGAGACATCGCTCAATTGAAAAAAGAAATGAGAGAATATGAAAGAGAATTAAATGATAAGCAAGAAAGAGCAACTTTCTTGAATTCACTAATGGAGCAATAAAATGATATCATCAGCTATAACAATCGAAGAAATTAGTAAGAAACTAAAACCTCTATTCGGAGATAGAATAGATGCATTATACTTTAGATATTCAGCTTCAGAATCTATGCAAGAAAAAAACGAAATTGCACAGGTACTTAGATCACTCTATCAAAAGAATTTAGCTCAACTTTTAGATCAAGGAGTTCTAATCGAACCTCCAGAAAGATGGGCAGTTGAAGGAGAATATCCTCTTGCTACAGTATCATATGCAAGAAAGAAACTATTCCCATTCGCACTTAGAGAAACAGACTGGCCAAGACACGTATGTATTACTGGAATGAGTGGAAGTGGTAAAACTAATTTCGCATTAAATATCTTACTTAATTTTATTGAAAAGGACAAACCATTCTTAGTATTCGACTGGAAAAAGAGTTTTAGACCTCTAGTTTCAGTTGATCCGTCATTAATGTGCTTTACAATTGGAAAAGATGAAGTAAGCAATCTATTCAAGATGAATATTAATATTCCTCCAAAAGGAGTTTCACCAAGAGAATGGATTAATGTTCTATGTGACTTACTAACTGAAAGTTTTATGGTTTCATTCGGAGTTCATAAAATTTTATTAGAAACACTAGATGAATGCTTCGCAGGTTGGGGAGTTTACGAAGGTGGCAAGCATTATCCTAACTGGATGCACATTAAAAAAATGCTTGAACAAAAAGCAAGAGACTCTAAGGGAAGAGAAACTGGATGGTATGAAAGTGCACTTAGAATCGCATCTGTTCTAACATTCGGAGACTTCGGAAAAGTTATTAACTACGACGGAAGAAAGAGTTTATCAATCGAAGATCTTTTTGACAAGAGAGTTATTCTTGAATTAAATTCACTGGGAAATACAGAAAAGAAATTCTTCTGTGAATATCTTTTAACATATATTTACAAGCTAAAGAAATCAGGACAAAACAAATCTGATTCAAAATTCAACTACGCAATTCTAGTAGATGAAGCGCATAATATTTTCCTTAAGAATAAAACTTACTTTGTAGCAGAATCTGTAACAGATATGGTTTATAGAGAAATGAGAGAATATGGAATAAGCTTAATCTGTTTAGATCAACACTGTTCTAAGCTAAGTGATACTGTAAAAGGAAATAGTGCTTGTACTGTTGCATTCCAGCAACAATTACCTCAGGATATCATGGATGTAAGTGCACTTATGCAATTAGATCACAAGAAAGATATGTTTGCTCAACTTCCAGTTGGAACAGCAATTGTAAAGCTTTCAGAAAGATATACAAGACCTTTCCTAATCGAAGCTCCTCTTATTGATCTAAGAAAGACAGAAATTTCAGATGAAAAAATAAGTTCAAGAATGCAATGCTTTATCCAAGGTTTTGATGTTGAAAAGAACGACCCAGAATTTAAAGCACAGCTAATCGCAGAACCAACAGTTATCGAGGAAGCAACTGAACAAGAAGCTCAAGAAATAATTGTTCAAGAATATCCAAGAAGAAATTATATTACTTCACTTTCTTTTGAAAACACAGAAAGTCCAAAAGAAGTTTCAAAGCAAGAAGTTCTATTCAACTTTATCATTAAAAAATTAGCCGAAGGAAAGTCTCTATACGAAGCTGAAAGACTTTTGGAAAGAGGACTGGATGAAGGATTATACACTTTTACTGACGTTCTTTCTGTAATTAACAAAGCAATGGAAGCAAAATTAACTACTAAAAAAGCAGAAGTAGCTGTTCAAGAATCAGTGCTAGAAACAAGAATGCTCCCTTCAGGATTATCAAATGATCAAGAAAAATTCATTAAATATTTACAAGCAAACTCTGGACACGAAAAAAGTACTGTTGAAGTTTACAAAGCAATGGGATTTTCTCCAAGAAAAGGAAACAAGATTAAAGAAGAATTAATGCAAAAAGGTATGCTAAGAACAGAGGAAGTTAAGTACGAAAAAGGTTGGAAGAAATTCATTAGATTAGCTTAATCATATTTACACAAATAAATCACACAAACAAATAGGAATAAACATCGCACAACATTATACAAAGAAAAAATAAAGACAAAACACAAGAATTCAAAGAGAATTTTTGCTCTTCTCTTTACTTTAACTCTGGATAATCAATAGATGCTTATGAAAAACCTGTTTCATTTTGCTCTGTCGATTTAGACTCAGTGAAATAACCTGAAAAAGGAAAAACCTTAACTAGGTTTTCCAACATATTTCTCTAGAAATAGCCTCAAAAATACCCTGAAATACCTCATTTTCAGCTAGAAATAACTTCGCGCACATATTACACGTATTCGCACGAACTCGCGCACGCGAAATACCATCGAAACAATTTATTCTAATCTTAATTAAATAATCTAATTTTTTACAAAATGAAAAATCTAATTTCTCAATCCCAGGGTTGGTTTATTCCAGACCCTAAAGAATCTAAAACCTTCATTGGGCAAACTTGCTTTGTCTATAGAGAAGGAATGGCCCTGTTTACAATTACTCATGATTGTAAAATACTTAGCCGTGGTCATGGCTTGAAGGATAACCAAACAATACCTGTTTTTCTTCATAGAGATTTTCAAGAATCTTTGCATACCCATACATGGTATTGCATTAATGGAAAAGTTTCTCTTAGCAAAAAGCTCAAGTCGGCTTTCTTTCTACCAGAATTAATAATCGGTGAAATTGCACCACAAGAAATTGAGATTAAGGGTGAGTTCATAATGCCAGCAGATAGAAAGATACCTTTATTCAAGATTATCTATGGAAAAATGGTTCCAATTGGAAATAAAGGATTAGCTGTTTTTTCGGATTTTAGAGCTAATCTTAAGGGTTGTATTCCAGGTAAAACTTATTACGCTGAAGGTAGAGTATATGTTCCAGAGGGAAATAAAGCTGGAGTCTTTTTTCAAACATCATTAGTTCAAATCAGTTAATAAATTTAGTCATGAAAAATTCAATTACAAACAAACAATGGATTATTAGACAGCTCATTGTTTCTGCACTCTTACTTGGAATCTACTTCCTTATTTATACTCTCAAAGGAGGATGGTTTGCTGATGGAAAAGAAGTCAAATCTGCTTTTGTTTTTGCTCTTTTCGTTTCTGGTATTTTTGCTATTCTTACTGCCTTTATCAAGCCTGCTTCTTTCTTTGCAGTTATTTTTATTGGAGTGGTCTTGATTAGCCTAATTATTGAATCTATTGTTGTCCTCATAATAACTTCTCCTGGAGTGTTAATTATTTTACTCGTTCTTGGCTTTTGTCTTTCTACAATTATTGTTATTATTCTTGCAGCAATTTTAGCAGCGATTCGAGAGATATTCTTTTATAGCATTGAAGAGCTTGCTGAAAAAAACAATGAACTATCATTGGACTTAATTCATGGCTCTTTGATATTAGAGTTTGTTATAATCGCAGGAGCAATGAATGTTATCTGGGTTTTTTAGTAGTTAATGTTTTATCTCAATTAATAAATAATTTTCAAAACAATGAAAAATTTAGTTTCTAAAACCAGTTTGAACCTTATGGTTCTGTTCTCTCTGCTATTCGCTTTCACAAGCGTATCTGCCCAGGAAGAAGGTGATTCAATTATTGAACGTCTTAAACTTCTGGCTGCACATGGAATTAATATTTCATCCATGCAATCTCAAACTATCCCGCAGGATTCGATTGATTCTATCTTTGCAAGACAGTTTAATCCTAGAGCTGCAATTGTTGATACAATTTTTGAAAACGAAAAGCCGGTTAGCATCATTCAGAAAAAATGTTCCACAACAATCGACACCTTGGGTTACGGACATTTATTTGAAGATGGGGGTCAGATTATTAGGAGAGTTGAAAAAACTTATACAATCATAACTGAAGAGGTTTTGATTGAGAATCTTCCCATTGAAATTAATTCTTATAATGCTGCAAGTGCTTTTCGTGATGGAAGCTTCACATACTATGACTTTTCTAATAAGGAATATATTTCTTCTATCTGGCCATTAAAAGTGCAAAAAGAAGGAATAGCAACGACCACTATTTATAATCCTGAAACAAAAAATTTCTCGGTTTCAATAGCAACCAAGTTTTCTGAAAAGAATGATGCCCACAAATATTCTTTTGGTTTCTTATTCTTCTTAGCATTGATTTATTTTGCAATTCAGATGTTCTTGATTGCAAGTAGTTTTAACAAACTCATCTTTTTTTTGAGAAATCAAATAGGGCTTTTTGTGGTATTTAACTTTGTTCTATTTTTTATCTGGAGAGAAGATATTGAAGGCCTGTTATTTTATCTTTCAATCTTGAATGGATGTTTGTTCATTGGTTGGTTGTTTATATTTGGCGAAGCGGAATTAAATCCAAATAGCCAGGAAAAACTTTATAACCTTATTCCTTGGTTATCACTTGGAGCAGTTATTTTGTTAGGAATATTTGGAGTGCCTGTTTCTCATCCTATTGAACTTCCAACTTCTCAGGCTATTATTCCTTCAGTTGTATTAGGAATTATGCTTCTCGCTTCAACTCTTTATGTTGTTCTGCGCCAAAATAAGATATTCAAGTCGTAATTAATATCAAAATGAAAAATCAAGATTTAATGTCGCGAGCTCTCTTTATGAGTTTTATACTCCTATACTCTTTAGGAGTATTGCCTTTAGTAAGTGAAGTATTACTTGTAATCTTTCTGTTACTAAATTATCTTCCTTCCTTAATTGTAGTCTTCAAAACGAACAAAGTTGTAAAAGATGATTGGGAAAGTATTATTGCAGCTCTTGCAATTTTCTTTCTTCTCCTTTCAATTGTTGGGCTTCAATTTTGGATGAGTCTTATTCTATTGGTTGTATTAGGATGTCTTTTCTATTACTTTAAATTTCCAAAAAAACAAAAACAAATTAATAATTCGGAATTATGACACGCTTGAGAATTTTCATTAACACAATGATGGCCCTGACAATGCTCGCATTAGTCGTGGCTATTCTTCTATGGCAACAAACATCTATTTCTTCAGAGATTCTTTTCTCTGTCTCTCTAATCTTCTCCTTTATTGGTGGAATTTTTATTTGGATTAATATTAACATTGCTCCTTCAAATGCGTTCAGAATTTTTTATGCCATTGGTGCATTAGCTCTAAATGTAACTACAATCCTAATGGTTGTATTTTCTTTATCTCAAGGAATTCCTTGGATGATTTTGGGAGTTATAACCTTAGGACTGGTAACTGTAGCCTTAGCATTAAGTTACTTTTGGTCATAAGAGATAATTATTATGGCAACTTACAAAAGTTCTAAAGAATTAGAAGGACATGAACTTCTTATTGGAGATAAAGTAATATTTCCCATTAAACAGATTTCATATAGTATTGCTCAATACAGGCTATCTAAAATCTACGGATTGTTGTATCAATCAATATGGATACTTTGGGAGGAATCAAAATCTTTACAAGAGTTAACACTTAAGGTAATGAAAATTTTCCAAAAAGAGGAAGAAGCACTAATAAAAAATCCTAATCTAAAAAGCTTACCTTTCTAATAGATTAATTTCTGCTTAGCTCATTTTTCAGATTCTTTGAGAGTATAAAAATAAAGAATCATTTCTTTTTACAAACAAATTTAATTTTTAATTAATAATTATTCATTCTAAATTTTAAATTATGAAAACTTCAGTTTCTAAATCCGCAAACACTTCAAGTGTTCCTTTCGATGTTGATAATGATTATTCCTTTATTTACAAAGGAGAAAAGAAACCCCTCTTCTACATTTCACTTCAAGGGGAAGTTGTCAAATCCAATGGTATGCCCGTTTACAAAGACAGAACTTCTAAGCACGAATTTGTAATGGGCAACATGTATTCAATCTATGGGATTGTAAAAATTTGTCCGCGTAGTAATGCCGCTTTTTTGCTCCCATTGCATTGTGTTTCAACTGAGCCGCGTACTTTTGCAGTAAGTGGTACATTCACCGCTTCTCATGATGTCAAAGCTCCTCTCTTCAGGGTAGAGAATTTTAAAATCGTTCCAACGAATTCCAAGGAAGGGCTGGTTGTTTTTGCAGAGCCCTCGCGTAGCACATTTGTTGGAGGTAGAACATACAAGATTGAAGGTTTAATTGTAACCTATCCTGGAAAGCATTTCGGTACATTCGAATCACGGTCAGTTGAAGCAATCAATTTAACCACCGGTGAAGCTCTGAAAACTCTGACTCACAAAGCCGAAAGATTTATGCACAGGATTTCGGTGGATTCAATCGAAGAGCTTGTCAAAGAAGCCTTTAATATTAATGAAGCTCCCGTTTGGGCTGCTCTTACTAAGGGAGTGAACCAGAACGCAAATACGATTCGCTTTAGCGAAGAACTTATCGACCAGATTATGACTCAAAACATCGATCGTGAAACCAGAATCAAACTGGCCATCATGAAAGAAAAATATGAACAGCAGGTTGCCTAATATTTAATTATCATCTTTTCTGTTTGAGCAGGTGCATTGTATCGGGGGATCTTTGTGCCTGCTCTTTTTCTTTTTCAAAATAAAAATAACAATTTAATTTATAGGAGATTTATAAAATGAAAAAATCAATTATCATTGGATTATCAGTAATAGCTGGAATTTTAGCTTATTACATCATTCTGGCATTCTTACTAACAAATCATGAATCTTTCTCAAAGCAAGAGTCCTCTTATTATTACTCGATTCAGCGTAAAGTCGGATTGTTTAACTCAATTGATTTTGAGAAGTGCTCTGCTTCAAATGGTTTCGGAGAAGAAGATTATGTTTCAGAGAAGATTAAAGTTTCTAAATCTTTTTCTCGTGAAACATTTGGTTTAGAAAACAAGGGATTTCCAAGAGATGAAGAAGTAGATAATATAACCCTCACTAAGGGAAATGTTTCTCTTGTAATAAATCGGAAAACTCACTTTAAGGAATATGAAGTTTTATTCTTAAAGGCCGATCAGATTCTCAAAGAGACCAGAGCTCGCTTTGAACAGCGCATAAGCAAAAACCTGGAATTACTCAAGGATTTCTAATTTTGCTTTGTTTGATTTGAGCAGGTGCATTAGAGTTGGGGGACACTTTTGTGCCTGCTCTTTTCTTCTTCAAAATAAAAAACAATTTAATTTACAGGAGATTTACAAAATGCCACAAAGTTTTTCTTACACCCATTCCTCTGATTTTAAGGAGAATCAAATCCTTAAGGTTGGAGATGTAATAATGTTTCCTCTTGAGAAAGAGAAAAAGATTTTTCATGTTGTTGAAAAAGATGGAGACAAGTTTATTGTTCCAACTATCCTTGATGGTATAAAACAAAATCTTTTTGCAGAAGAATATCTTGAAGATTTAACTTTCAAAATCTTTGAAGAATTTCTCGCGCAAGAAGAAGTGCTTTCTTTGAACTAAAAAATAACAATTTAATTTACAGGAGATTTTAAAATGACTGAAAAATCAGGTAAAACAATAATTCAATTTTCTTTTGAGTTAACTAAAGATTCCCCCCTTTATGCAGAATTGATGAAAGGAGAAGAGACTTTAGCTGCAATCCTTGAACGCAAGTTAAGAGAGGTAGGTTATGATGTAGAAGTTAAGGATATAACAGAGGAAGAGAATCAAAAGCTCAAGAATATTTTTAAAAAATAACAGTTTAACAATCAATTTTATTTTATTTTATTTATTATTCACCCTTTAATTCTAGGAGATTTTATTATGAAAAAGTTAGTTTTAATTTTCAGTGTGTTTGCAATGAGTATTGTATTCTTTGCAGGATGCAAGAAGGAAGAACTGTCCAGTAAAAAAGAAATTCTGGCTTTAATCTTTGATGCAAGCAAAAATTCAGACCTCACAAAAAACGTTCTTGGTGAAATTACCGGAACATCTATCACTGCTGAAGTTCCTTTCTCTGTGAATGTAACCAAGCTGATACCGACACTTGAGCTGTCGCCTCGGGCAACTGTTAGCCCAGAAGATGGTGTTGTAACCGACTTTACGAATCCCGTAAGCTACACGGTAACTGCTGAAGATAAATCTACCAAGGTTTTCACAATAGCAGTAACATTTGCCCCTGCTCCCTATATAGGGAATTGGGAAGATGGAGCCATTGACTTTGGTTTGGGCTTAATGCGAATTGCTTTTACGGCAGATGCCCAGGGAAATATGACTTTGGAGATAAAAGATTTAATGACCGGAGAAGTAAATGTAAATTCCATCAAAGGAACTTTTGATCCAAAGAGTAAACCAGGGTCAGATATTATGATTACTCAAACCCATCGCTGGGCCAATGAGTGGATAGCTCTTACTCCGGGAGATCCAATTCCCGCTAGAAGTATGCGTTATGACATTCTTGCAGGTTCAGGTATGAAATTTTATTATGCTCAAACCAATCCTGTTTCAGAATGGTGGTTCCAGGTTAATTTGACAAAGCAGTAAGAACATGTCAGAAACTAAAAAGATAGATGTGGAGAAAACAATTCAAAACATCTTGGATAAAAGAAGTATTGGAATTTCAGTTGATGAAGCAAAATTAAGAGCTGAGATTCAAAATCTTAAGGATCCAACAGATTTTCTAACTCAGTGTGTGAAACTGGTGCGTACTGAGATTGCTTATGTCCAGAAGTAATCATTAATCTTTAACGGCAGCTCTATTAGTTTAAGGATAAAACATCTGACTTCTTATCAGAAGATGCAAGTTCGAGTCTTGTACAGAGCACAAATTTTACAAAACCAATCTAATTAATAATTTCAATTTTATTATTATGAACTCAACTTTTTGTATGTCTTTTGCTTTCTATATGTGGGCAATTGGCAAAGCAATGGAAGAAGTTGCATTTAAGCAAGCTTTTTCTGAACCTGATGCTTATTTTGAACAGCATCATCCAATTATTGACGAAGAAGAAAATGATTTGGAACAAAATCATTGGATTCAGGTAGCTCTCCTTGAGTCTTTTATGGAAGATGAACCTCTTGAAGAAGATTCCATCTCTGTCGAAGAGATTGCACTAATTAAAAAATGGGACTGCAAACGTCCAGATAATACCAGCAGAAGATCAAGGTATAATCATTATGATAAATACCGCAGGCAAAAAGACTCTTGCAGTTATCTTTGTCAGGATGAACTTCGCTTCAAAAGAGCAAACAGACACAGAACTCCAATTAATGTTGACACCACCGATTTCTCTTATCGTGTTTATGCTTCCAATCCGAGAAGTTATTATAAAGAACAGCATGTGAAACTTTTTGTTAATCTTCAGGATAACAAAATAGAAGTAGCGAATATTCATGGCACAAGCCATTATTTTCAGATGGAACTTGTTTTCTAGTCTCTCCTTTTTTACTTTCATATTTCTCTGCAGGTGCACTTTTCTCCCCGAAAGCATGTGCACCTGCTTTTTTCTTTAATAAAATTTTCAAAAATAATTTAATAATCAATGATTATGAATACAAAACAAATTAATTCAGCATTGCCAACCCTTGCTCTGCCCAGAGTTTTAGGTTGGGTTATACTTGGTCTTGTAATAATGGGATTATTGGCAATTATTTGTGGAATTAAAATTGCAACTGAAAAATCTATCTGGGGATTAGTTGCATTTGTTCCTGCATGTCTGTTCGTAAGCTCCATAGTTTATTGTACAATAAAAGATTATACTAAACAAAAATTTTCAAAAACAGCTTAATAATTTTTAGTCATGAAAACTTTTATTTCTAACCTTTACAAAAGAATAATTAATTCGATTGTAAGCATGTCAAATTTAGGAGTAATTGTTAGTGCATGGGCAATAGCAATTTTTCTCCTTTGGATTCCGCTTGAAGGAAAAGAAATGTTTCACAAACATCTTTTCTGGAATTTGTGGTTTGTAATTTATTTTGTGTTTACTTGCATTCGTCTGCATGTATCCATTAAACGTATAGACAGAATGAGTATGCGTGGATTTATCACAATTATGTATCTTCTCATCATTGTGTTTCTAACAATGCCTATATGGTTAGGTTCTTTGATGGAATTTTCTTTTGGAAAAATATTTTTCTTAATAGCTATTCCTTTTGATTTATTCGGAAGATTTATGCTGTACGAAATTTATACTAAGAGAGGCAAAGATTATCACTTTTAATGGATATTTTAAAAACAAATTTCTAATTTTCAAAATAATGAAAACATCTATTTCTAATTCAGTTAACTCCTGGAATGTAGACAGAGTTGTAAGAGTGTTTGCTAAATTTGGTGTTCTTTACTTCCTCGGATTAATAATTTTTTATCTTGTAAAGAATCCCACTGTTTTTCATTTCTATCTTCCTAATGGATCTCTATCTCCTAACTACCATTGGATAGCCCAACTTGTGATAAATATGTTCGGCTATTTTTTCTTTGTAGCTTCTGTTGCGGTATTCCTTTGGAATATTGAGGATAATAAAAGATTAAATGCTGCGCAGAGAGAAGATTCAGGATTAAGAGCCCTCCTTGGATTCGTCTTTGGATTAATAATTACTGCTTTTATTTTCATTTTTTACCATAATCTGTTCATGCCCCCATCTTTCTCGATGTTGGTGTTGCCAGAGTTAATCACTTTTATTGTTATTGCATGCCTGGCAGATGCTATTCCAAATAGTCGTAGGACTTATTCTACTATGCTATATTCTTTGATTTTTGGTTATTGTTTCTTTATGGGTTTCTTTCTTGGGTTTCTTGAGGCAGTAGTTCTTTTAGTAACATTAATTTCCCTTGCATGGATTTTGGTCCTAATAATAAGAATTATCTTTTATTCCCCAACCATGTGGAAAAAAATCTGGAATAGAATAATAACTTTCTTTAAATGGTGGATTAAATAATAAATAAATTTAGTAGTCATGAAAAATTTAGTTAATCAATTTGATGAACCCGAAGGAAAAGGTTCAATTCTGCATTTGAAAAATGGCAAAAAATTTCTTGCTTTCTATCTGACGGAATATCGTAGCTATCAAATTTTTAAGGATGTCGATAGCAATTACTGGGCCTATGATCCTACACCAGAAATAAAGAAAGTCTGCGAACCTTTATGCAAAACGTTTGAAGAAGTTCAGGAATTAATTAATGATGCGATTGTACTTGAATTTGCAGGATCCTGCTTTGAATCGGAGTATGGTGATCCTGAAAAATATCGTGATGAAGATGAACAGCTCTTTAAAGATCAAGAAGAACAGGATCTTTTGAGAGATGAACATGAAGCTCTGAAGGATGAACTTGACCCGCGCTCTTACCAGAACATCTTTAACTTTGATGGTCTCGAGCCCTATGCAAATGAAGAAGAAGCTTATTGGGGCTCTAACTTGTAAAAAATAATTTAATAGATTTTAATCAAATGAAAAAGTTTCTCAATTCTCATCTGCTCTGGCAGATTGTCTCAGGAATTAATTTCCTTGGAAGTATCGCACTTCTGTTACCTTTTATGAGCTTGGCACTTACGCATCAAGACAACTGGTTTATTAGTTTCACAACGAATTCTGAACTTACCTATCTTTACAATGGTCTCTTTGTAACGTATAATCCAGATACATTGTTTAAGTTTAGTGGAATCTGGTTTTCTCTTTCAACCATTGCTACAATTCTAATGCTTATCCTCCCTTCTTATTTATCTAAACCAAAATTTATAGAATTAACAAATGGTGCTGATAAAAAAGTTAAGGTAGACATATCAAGAAGGGCTTGTAAAAAATATGGTGCTTGCTATAATGAATATGTGCTCTTTCCAGATAGAAGCATGGCCGTGGTAATTGGAGTTGGTCCAGATATAAAAGGGCATAATCAACTTTGGTTAATCTTCTTGAATGATAGTGGCAAAGCTTCCTATTTACCTGATTGGAAAGATGTTAGCTTTATTACAGAGCAAGAAATAAAAATTTTAAGATAACGGATTAATTTCTGCTTGGCTCATTTTTCTGTTTGGAGTTTAACTAAACAGAATTTATTTTCATTAATAATTAATTAACAATTTTAATTTATAGGAGATTTATATTATGTCAATGGGTTATTCAAAATCAAAAGACCTTCAGGGTAAAATCCTCGAGGTTGGAGATAGAGTGCTTCTAGAAGAAATTATCTATGAAGCAAAAACTATTCCAAGCACTTCTTTCTTTGAGCTTGCTCACGTTTTTGATGGAAGAAATTGTACTCTCACATCAAGAGAAACATTGGAACAATTAACTGAATATGCAATGGAAAAATTTCTGGCTAATGAAAAGAAGATTGCAGATTCATCTATCTCTGCTACGTCGGAAATTCCAGAATTTCCAAAGTTTGAAGTTCCAAAAACTTGGGCCACTTATACTCATTCTTCAGAGCTTAATGGTAAAATCCTTCAAATAGGAGATAGTGTTAAATTTCCAAAAAAGGATCTTTCCTATAGAGTAGTTGAAGATAAAAAGATGGGGCATGTGCTCTTGTACAAGGGTTCCATTCCAAAATTTTTCCTTGGGTCAAAAACCTTGGAAGAATTAACTTCAAGGGTGATTGAGAAATTTAAGGAAGAGGAACGACAGATTGCAGAAGAAGCCGAAGCAAAAAAAGAAGCCGAAGAAATTCTGCCTTTCTTTCCCGAGCCTGTAGAGAACTTTGTTTTCACCTCTTCAAATGAACTTAAAGGAAAAACTCTTGGTGTTAAGGATATTGTGTATTTTCCTACTAAAGAGACTTCCTATGAGGTTGCACTTAACATCAATCCTAAGATTCCCTATGTTCTCAAATATCGGGACTCAGAATTTAAGATGGTTCTGCTGGGATATTCTCTTGAGGATTTAACTCAGAACACAATTCTTAAATTTGAGGAAGAGGAACATTTCATGGCAGAAAAAGCCGAAAAAGAGAAAGCAAAATCCGCCAAAGTTATTGTAGACTCTTCAGATTACTTTAAGTCCAAGATCTTACGGGTGGGGGATGTAATTAAATTTCCCGGAATTGCCCAGACTTTTGTTTTTCAGATAGATGCAGATTATAACTTCGTACTTCTGACAGAGCAAGGTTTGCCAACTAAACATTATTTTAATTCTTCCTATGCTGTGACTTCCGTTGTGGCAGAGGCATTCAAGGCTTTTGAAGAAGCCATAAAGATTGCTCAAGGGTTTAGTCTAAATTCTGCACCAACAATTAATCTTGGATAACCTTTTCATTTATCTTTCACATTAAGAGAGCAGAAAAAAGAAAGGAGGAAATCTTCTGCTCCTTAAATTAATTTACAAATTTACAAATTTACAAATTTTGTTCAAAGTGAAAACGAAAAATATTTTGCTTTTATTGTTATGCTCTCTGCTTATGGCAAGTCTAGTTCTTGGAGTTAGTTTTCTAGTTACAAAAGAATCTTTCTCTATGCGTGCTCTTCTTGAGCTTTGGTCCTTGTGTTTTATATTCTTTATCTTTTTCAGATTTATCAAATTAACAATAATTAATAATTCCAAATTTTTATTTAATCATGAAAACTCTTATTAAGAAAATTATTCATTCAGGAGAAATCTATTCCTGGTTGCTTGCGGGTTTTACCTTTTCACTCATTGCCGTTATGTGGAAAGAAAATAAAATCCTGGTTTATGCTCTTCCTCAGGTTGCAGTAGTTATGGCTCAACTTATTTATCTTCTTATTGAGAAACAGAAATTTTTCTCAATCAAACTTCTCTATTCGGAAATTGTCATTAATTTGGCTTACTTTAGTTCCTATGAATTCTTTCTTTTCTTTATGAAATCAGGTTTATCTAATAATTAATAATTTTAAATTTTATTATCATGAAAAATTCCATTAACAAATCCATGCCAGCAATATTTTTAATATTACTTTTTGCTTCAGTATTGTGCTTTAATTTTGCTGACCTTTCTCTTAAAACATCTTTCTTTGGATTTCCTGGACTTCCAGAAATTATCCTGGTAATCTTCTTTGCAATGTCCCCAACATTTTTGCTTCTCTGGGGAGCAAGCACAAATGGGTATAAAGAATATTCTCCTGGATTTTTATTTGCAATGGTTGTCTTCTTAGCTATTATTTTAGCAATAGTTGTTTTTGTAATGAGTATTCTTCCTCTTGGAATCTTATATGCGCTTTCGTGTGCTTTTTTCTTAATCCCAACTATCCTCTATATTCTCAAGAGAAATAAAAGGTTGCTGGAGATAGAAACAGCAGAAAAAGCAATAGCAATAAGAAAAGCCAAGGCAAAAGTTGCAGAGCACAAAAGAGAACTTGAGAAAATCTTTCAGGAGTTCTTTGATAAGAATGCATTATACACAGAATCCCAAGAGGTTTACGAACTAACAGAATATGCAGATAAAATCATGGATTTAACGGTTATAGAATTTCCAAAAAAAATCAAAGAAACTCTCAATGATTTTAATAAAATTCCTGTAACTCTAAGGCCCTGGTTGTTTGCAGTAGTTGCAAAACGTCTAACAGAATTAAAGAATTGTTCTGTTGAAGATTTATTTCAGGAATAATTCTAAACTTCTCCTAAAAATTAATTAATAATTTTAAAACAAAATGAATAAGCTTTTTGAAACCATCGAAGATTTTCTAAATCAATTAAAATTGGACTTTCTCCCAGATTCCCAGTTTCTAGGAGATTTAATTTCTGACTGCATCGCATATATTGACTTCATTATTTCTTTAGAAGAAAGAAAATTGGAAATCTTGAATTTCAAAGAAGAAGATTTTACTGAAAAGAAGAAGCCAGTTTATCTCTTGAAGTACCCTGAAGCAGCAGTGATGTTGTCTGTAACTAAAAGAGAGAAATCTCTTTGCGAAAAGCATCTTGTAAGTCTAAGGACAACAAGAGATTCCTATAATCTTGTGTTAGCACAAGTTGGTTCCTATCCTTATCCTAACAGAAATATTGTTTTGGATTTTCAGGAAACAGCCAATCTCCTAAGAGAGGAAAAAATTCAATTAGAAAAAGAACTCAATCAATAATTCTAAATTTTTATTTCATCATGAAAAACTTTCTTAAACATTTTATCAACAAAGGAGGGATATTCCTTTTTTGTGCAATTGTGTGCACTGTATTATTTGTACTTCTATGGTCTCATCATGCAACTTTAGCAGTTATTACTGTTGCATGTGTACTGCCTCTTTTATATCTCTGGTCCTGGTACGTAAGTTATACAATTGAGTCGATTAAACGTAATCCCTCTCTGCCAGATGCATTTTCAAATTCTGGTTTTGTGATGGTAGTTGCAGCAATATTTGTTATGTGTGTGGGATTTTCTAACAATCATTTTTGGATAATTTACCTAACACTATCCGTTGTTCTTTTCTGTTTAGATCTTTTAATAATTTCCAAACGAAACAAGAGAATGATCAGACTTTGGGAAGCCAAGAAAGCAGAAGAAGAAAAGCAGATAGCAATTGAACTGGAAAGCAAAAAGAAAATGCTTGATACGGTTTTGTTTATATTCTTGGATTCAGGAGCTCCCAATATGAATGCACTTCAAATAAGGGAGATTCTTCAATCAAAGGAGAACATTGATAAAATCGCTTCTGTAGATAATCCCGAAGAGCTTTCAGTTTTGCTTAATGAGACGTTTTCCACAATTCCTGTGTCAAACATTTATCTCTTATTTTCAATAGTAGCCCAAAAACTTGCAGACCTTCGTGGATGCTCACTGGAAGAGGTTTGTAAAAGTAGAACTCTTCATGTTTAATCTTTAATCTAATTCTTTAATTAATAACTTCTATTCTGTCATGATAACAAAAAATTATTATCGGAATGTTATGTATTTTTGGATGTTTCTGTTCCTGCTCCCAATGCTTGGCGCATTAATCTGTGCAATTTTAATGATAATCGGAGGAGACAGTTCGCATCTTTATTTATACGAACAAGGATATGTCAACGGTAACGCCTCTAGTTCTCTAAAACTTGAAGACCTCCTAAGTATTATGTATGCTCTGGGAGGTATGTCTCTAGCCTTTAATCTGCTGCTATTTGCGAAAGATCGCAGAACTCTTATTGATTATTCTCCTCTCCTTCAATTTGGATTATTTATTCTCTGCGCAGCTATAGGTTTCTGGTTGTATCATTATGACATTAATCATACTCCCTTGGAAATACAAGACGAGTTCTTTAATTACAAGGGTCTTATGAAGATAGGTTATGCATTGTCCGGCCTAATAACTTTCACAATTGCGAGTCTTGTTTATTGGGGGTTCTGGCTTCTTCCTGCTGCTAAAAAAGCAGATAATGTTAATTTTGAAAAATTGTTAAACGCTCAAAATTCTTAATTCAATGAAAAATAGATTAAACTTCGTTCAGGCAATTGAAACTCTTTTGCCTCTTGCATTTGTTCTTTCTCGGAATTCCTACCGCTTTGATACGCTTCCAGTTCATCTCCAAGCAATTTTGAAATCCTGTTCGGACCTGAAAGAAAAAGATTCGGATTTGCACTTTTTATCAAATGAGCTTGAACTTGAATTAGACTCATCAACAGGCTATCTTAGTCCTGAAGATTGGCAGAAAATTCTCTATCAGTTGAAGGATTATGTTAAATCAACCAGGGTTTTTTCTGCAGGTAAATTTTATCGCATGCAAATCTTCTCTTCTCTGGACAGAAGTATTATCTCCGTTTCTCCGCTCAAGCCTTTTCCAAGGGGGTGGCATAAACCAGAGAAGATTTCGACTCTTTCAGATTTATCAAAACTTAATAATTAATTGGGAGTTTTTAAAATGAAAGCACAAAAAAAAGTTGTTCCAGAAAATGAGATAATGAAACTAGTCTTCATTGTCCTTGTTACTTTTTTCTGTTTTGTTGGAATATTTATAGATATTATTCCAAAATTTGAAGAGATAGTGGCATCTTCTGACCCTCTGGCCTGGTCCAATTCCTGGATGTTAGACATAGTAGTGGAATTCATCGGGATTATTTTTGTAAGTTTGCTTCTCAATAGCTTTTTTATTAATACAAAGAAGACAAATAATCCGGTGCTTTTCCTTTCCTATATTGCTGGGGGGATATTATTTGGGTTTATTATATCGGTAATTGTTCTAGCAATTTTATCAACAAATTCATCTGGTTATTGGAATCTTTGGATAGTTGAACCAGTTTTTGGTTCATGGCTTGGCCTGCTTGCAGGATTTTTTCTAAACATTGGTAATAAACAAAGTTAATAATTTCTAAATTTAAAAATTTCTAAATGTTAAAAAAATGAAAACAAGAATTTTCTTTATGATTGTGGGGCTCGTATTGTTTTCTTCAATAAAAGCCCAAAATGAGAATGCCTTAACCTTAAAGGATCTCAATCCAGCAACTTTTCGTATTCAACAGCTAAATGACTCAACCTGGGTGAGTTATGCTAACCTTAATGGAGCTGAACTGTGTGTAGATTCAATTCATTTGCGCGGAGATTCTTTACAACTGATGAATATGAATTTGGTTAAATCTGCTTATACAGAAAAAGATTTAGTTCCGAAGTCTCTTTACAAGCAAACAGTTCAATCTCCCTGGAAAGGACATTGGCCAAAGTTGAAGATTGATGATGTCTCTTTGACTTCAACAAAAATTTCTAATGAGGGGGCAGTAATAATTAATGTGAAATCTGAGATGACTGATGCAGGATCTGTTTTAAAAGATGGTCCCATACTCTTTATTGCCCTTTTCCTATGTCTCTATCTTGGACTTTTTCCTGTCTGGTCATATTTTGATTTCAGGAAATGGTTTATCTTTATAGAGATTATTTCAGCACTTGCAATCATTGCTTTATCTGTTGCAGTTTTACATTTTTCTAAGGGAGACGTATTCTTTAAATGGATGTGGTTTCATGCAATGTTCATTCTCTGGGGATTGTTTATTTCTGGCAATTTGTATATCCTATTCTATTCCCAACGTGAAAAGAGGTTTGCAAAAGAAGAAGCAGAAGAGGCAGCCCAGGAATCTAAAAAGTCTAGCCCGGGTGTAATGCCGATGATTCTTTTGTTTTTATTTCTTGGAGGATTAACTGCTGTTAATGCTCAGAATCTTCCTAAGAAAGAAAAAGAAAATGCAATTCCTCTCGAGTATGTTTTTCCAAAGAATAATCTTGATACCGCCTTCTGGCAAAATCAGATAATCAAACTGCACATTAAGGTTTACGACCTTGAAGATTTGAATACTCATTTGTATCAGAGGATTGTTTTGCAAGAACAAAAGTTGGATAAACTAACTGCAAGATTTGATTCCTTATCTGCAGTTGTGGAGCTTAAGGAAAATAAAAAGAAGAAATAACTCTGTCCCTTGATTATGCAGGCGTACTTGTTCTAGATAGTGCATTGTGCGCCTGCTTTTTTCTAAACAAAATTAATAATATAAATTCTTAAAACAAAAATGAAAAAGTCTGATAATTTTTTCAGAGCAGTCATTTACACTGCCTTTTTTTGGGCAATGATCTTTGGTTCGTATCTAGGAGTTGAGAAAGATCGTAATGATTTAATTTCTCCATTTCTTTCTTCTCTTCTTGTGCTCACTTTCGCTTTATCCATCTATCTTTGGAAAAGTGTCATAAATTTTAACAGCTCACTTCTTTCTAAAGTTAAACTTCTGGGAAGGCCGATGTTTAATAAGATTAATCTAATATTTTTGGCCTTGGCCAATTCGATAATTGCTCTTGAGGGATTATCGATACTTCTCCTGTTAAAGTTTACTTTCTTCCAAATCTTAATTGAGCTATTGTTTCTTGGAGTATGCTCTTTTGGTTTGTATTCAGTTCTTCCAAAGATTAAGGGTACTGATTAAAGGCTTAATTATTAAAAACGATGAAAAGAGTAATGTTTCTATTTGTTGTCATCCTAATGGTTGGCACAAATGTTGATGCACAGATTGGATTTTCTGCTTCAGTTGCAGTACGAGATAGATATGTTTTTCCAATTGGATTACATGCCTATAAATCTTCAGTTATACAATCAGAACTGAGTGCTTTTTGGGAAAATCCTTCTGATAACCTAATTAGACTTCAATCAATTGGATATTCTGGCTGGGGCAGCTATGGAATTAAATCAAAAACCATTCACGAGTTTGATCATGTTTTATTTGCAAACTTTAATTTGCGATGGAAATTAAATCTCTCTCTACAACTAATGGCTTGGACTTATCCCGATGGAATTTTAGCTTTTGTGCCAGGTCAATATGATCGAGTGACTATTGTTGGATTGAACAGAGACTTTGAATTTGCAAAAAATCAAACAACAAATTTTAAGTTGAGTTGGTGGCAAATTTACAAAGTCGGAGATCTTAAATCTGGAACAGGATTCATGGGAGAAGTTAATCACACTCTTCCTTCTTTATTTAAAATTGTAAATCCTTCGCTTTCTGCACAAACTTTTTACAGCCAAAACTTTTATATGTTTAAGCAAGGCTTTCTTGAAGTGCGTGGAGGAGTTGCATTTACCATTGACCTAAAATGTTGCACTGCAACATTGGACTTCAAATATCAAAAAAATTTGCAGAAAGAATATGAATCTTCTGGATTGTTTTATACTGGTTTCTTTTACGGATTAGCAATAAGTTTCTAAGAAGAAAAAAAATGAAAAAGATAAAAAAAGTTGACTGGGTTATTTTAATTGGAACTTTCTTACTAATTCTCTTCTTATCTGTGCAAATTACTGTTAGTGCTTCACATGCTAATAAAAGTAATAAGGCTTCGAGTCAAATTGAAGCTGTTCGTTCTTAAAAACAATTTAATGTATAGGAGAAAATAAAAATGAAAAATTTTATTAAACTTATCTCGCATCCTCTTGTGGTTGCAGTTGTAACGCTTTTCATGATTGCTTTTGGAGCATTGGCAATTAACATGATTAATCCAGAGTATTTTAAAGATGCAAAACACTTTAATGAACTTCTTGAGTGGTTAATTGGAGGCCCTGTTGCTGCCTGGTGTTTAACCTGGTTATTTAATAGAAATTAATTACCATGGCAACACTAGGGGAATTTGCAAGAATCATGGTAACCCGCATTGAATTCAAGCAGGTTCCAGATTTGACCGATGCAGAAATTAACAAAATGATTATTGAGCTTCTTAAGGAGATTGAAAAAACTCTTCTTGATTGGAGAGGGTTAAATCAAAGTGGAGATGATTTTTTTAATATGGACATTGTGTATATGCGGCCAGTAAAAATGTCTTCCATATCTACTTTTAGAGAGGATATCTTTGTGGTAAAAAGTGCTCTTGAAAATTATCCCCTCTTTGCAACCAAGGCTCAAGACAAAGTTCAATGCTTAGAGTATAGAGATGCGATCCTCCTCAATTTGCGATTGATTCTTCGTCTTCTCAGTTAGAAAGTAGCAAAGAGTAAATCTGATGTCTCACCAGTGTGCAGGATAAATTGAAAGAAGAGTTCTGCACACTTTTTTCTAATGTCTATAAAAACAATAAACAATTTTCAAATTTTATTAATAAATAATTTATAGGAGATTTTATTATGGAAAACGTTGTTAATTTTGATTCTTGGAATTTTAAACGTGTTTTAAGAATCAGTTTAAGAATTGCATTAATTTATTTATTTCTGGCAATGCTTTCACTTGCACTCTGGGGGACAAATGGAAAGATTATAGTCCCATCGAATCCAGGAACAATGGCATCATTTATTCACTTTGAAAGTTTAACTTTGCCTTGGGGTGAATGGACTCAGAATGTTATTGATTTCTTTATGATTATCTTATATGGAAGCATTATGGGTTTTATGGCATCTTTACTCAGAAAGGCAAATCAAAGCACGGACCTTTTCAATTTTAGCATGATCTTTGTTTTAATTGGATTAGTTCTTTTAATCTCTATACTACTGAATGCCCTGCAAGGTTTCTATTTTGGAATCACAGTTTCTTCTATGATTATAGTAGCCATGGGAATTTTATTCGGAATAAAAAATCTTTTTTCTAAATCAGAAATTCTCTTGGGAGGTATGTTTTTCCCTCTGAGCATTGCCCTAGGAGTTAGCATTTTTTCGGGAGTTCTTTTAGGATTGCTCACTGGAATATGCTGTCTGATTCTATTTTTCCTTTTTGTTCTTATTTTCAAGTTTTTCACTTCTGAAAAACCCTGGCTATTGATTTGGGATCATGGATTGAAACAAATTCTGCTTCCTATTTTAAAGTAATCTAAATCTGCTGGAGGTGGCGAATTCTTGATGTCTTGATTCGCCACTTTCTTCTTATTAACAAATTAATTGTATAGGAGATTTTATTATGAACAAAATCCAAAAGGTTTTGCTAGCGATTGCCCGAGCTTGTGGTAGTCCTGCTAAACCATCTGCCAAAGTGCGTATTCTTGAAACAGGTGAAAGTGTTGATGTCTATGGCAAACCTGCAAATGATTGGAGAGAAGGTTCTCAAGTTTTCATCTATTCTAGCTCTTCGCCAACTCGCTGGACAGCTAGAAATATTAAAATGAAAAAAGATGAAGACACCGAAATTCTTCTAGATACTCATAGATTCAATCACCCTAAACGGCTTCAAAGAGTTATCGCTAAAAAAGCAATTGTAATTCAAAAATTTTAATTCCATGAAAAAAAAGTATTTCTACATTCTTACCTGCGAGTTTATAGAACCGAGATATGGAGAGTCCTGCAAAAGAACATCTACAGGGATTATTATTCCTAAAGATGAGAATCTAGCAGAAAATGATCTTCCTGAAATTTATTCTCTTTGTTTAAAAAAGTTTAAGGAATTGCATCCTGTATGCAAACGGTTTGTAACTCTCTTTTATTCTCTTACTGAAATTCCTGAAGAAGTTAAAAAAGAAGGAGATAATTAAAATGAAAAAGTTCACCGCTCGAGACCAACTTGAGTTTGTAAAAACCAAGTCTCAGAAAAGAACAAAGAATTTAGGAATCATTATCCTAATTTTTCTTGTTATTATAATTGTTGTAAGTCTTATTTCTTGTGCATCCAATGAGACTAAGCCAGTGGCCAAAGTTTTCATTCAGAAAGAGGAATGCACAATGATGATATACGGAGAGTTCCCCAAGGGATTAACAGTTGGAGAAAAGATAGTCATCTCTAAGGTCGCAGATGCAAGATGGACCTACTGTGAGCCTTCAGTAGAATTTATGAGAGACACAGTCATTCCATCCAGCTTTAATACGAACTATCAATCCTATCGCTGGGCAACTATTCTTGAAATCTATTCCGCTTCAGAAACAAAAAATGAAGCTATTGATGTAGAGAAATAATTAATTAACAATTAAATTTTAAGGAGAAATTAAAATGAACTCAAAGAAAAAAATCTTGAAGTATGTTAATGGGTTGTTTACTGTTGGACTTATCCTGATTAGCCTGGTTTCATGTGCTAAAAAATATCCAACATCTGAGAAGGACTTTAAACCAGATGTCTATACTTCTGCAATTGTGCATCTCCTGAAAGAGAAAAAGGATGTTGAAGTAACAGGAGATTTTTCTTCAAAATGTAAGGAAGGAGATACCGTGCTTGTTATGCAGAATATTTATTCTAGTGGTAGAAGAGTGTGCATTTATTCTTGGTGTTATTTGGATTCTCCGGTGTCAATACGAGATACTGTTTTTTCTAGTGCCGGGGATATTTATGTCTACAGAAATGCAGTTATTTATTTGCTCAGGCTTGATGAAGATTAATTAACATTTAACAAACAATTTAATCTATTGGAGGACATTTATCATGAAACTTAAATTAATGGTTGCATGGATTATATTACTTGCAACAGTTAGTCTTGTTTCTTGTACTAGCCCAGTCGCCAAAGTTCTCATTCAAAAGGAAAGCACTGAAGTTTTTATCTACGAAAGGTTTTCCCATGAATGGAAAGTAGGAGACAGAATTTTTATCTATCGCGATTTACGAGGTCAGTGGATTTATGACGAATATAATCTAAAATCTAAGGGCCTTGAAAACCGTAATTACAATGCAGTTTATGCTTGTAGATGGGCTACAATTCAAGAAATTTATCTTCTTAAGGAATCGCAATCAAATAATTCCCCTTCCACAGAAAAAGTTGAGAATGATAAATCAACAGATATTATTATTGTTTCAATTCTTTTGCTAATTGGAGTCGGCTTTATTTTGATTGTAATTTTAGCTCTTAATGATTTATTTAAAATCAAGAAAAAAACAATTTCTAAACATTGATTATCTATTAGAGGATTTTAATTATGAAAAAATTCACAATTGAAGAGTTCGATGAACTCACAACTGGCAAAAGTCAATGGTCTCTGAGCGCTCGAGGGAAAATTATTTCTCTTGTTGAGAGGGGCACATGTCTAAAATCAGAGATGGATAATTTTATTCTCTCAATTTGGGGGAAGAAAAGCATACTTAAAAATGAAGGAAAAAGTGTGGAAGGACTATGTGCAGTATCTTCGCCAGTTGAAGATTTTAAAGAAGGTAAAAAATATCTTCTGCATCTTGGTGACCCCTATGAATTGGAAGCTACTGTTATTGGAGAGATTGTTCTTTCTGATGCGGCGGGAAATAAAACTAACTTCCTCTTATTGCAAACAGACCAAGGTTCAATCTTGCAGTGTTATACAAATCCTAATGGGCGAATGCCTGCAGTTGAAATCTATAAGGAAATCAGTTAATCAACTTTCAATTTTTATTCGCAATTTTATTTATTCATTAATTTATAGGAGACATAAAAATGATCTCAAGAAAAAAACAAGAGAATTATGCTTGGAAAATTTTTATAGGCTTAATTTGTATTTGGGCAATGATAATTGGTTTTCAGGTTATGCTCTGGATTTCTAAGTACATTTTGATTGGAGCTATTTTAGCAGCCATTTGTTTTTTGGTTATGAGGATTAATAATAAAAAACCAAAAGGTAATGCCTGATGAAATTGAACTCCCAGACAATACCTTGTCTCCAGAAGAAAAAGACAAGCGTATAAAAGAGTTGGAGCAAATAGTTCAGAATCTGACCAGCAATATTAATCTTCTAAAATCTTCTAATAGTGGAAGTAATGCCTACATCCAAGAAGCAGAAAGTAGAATTCATCTTCTTGAGGAGATATTGAAGGGACGTATTGATGGTACAGAATCTGGAAAAGAACTTGTTTTACGTTTACATTCTGGGCTTCAAAAAGCTAAGGAAAAAATAACTGAGCAAAGGAAGCGCATTGAAGACCTGACTCAAGAACCTTTTATTATAGCAACTATTCTTCGACTCTACAAGCAGGAAGGTAAGATAAATTACAGGAAGGCACATTATACCGAATTCAATGAAGGAAGTATTGTGCACATTAATCCTGAAGGTCCGTTTAGTCATCATACCTCTGCTAAAGGATTAATTCTTTCTATTGAGGGTTCAATCGCAAGTGTAAAATTTGAAGATGGATATGAAAATAATTATCCAGTTGGAGAGGGTAGTGATGCCTTACTTTTATTGGATGAGAAAACAACTGTCCTTCCAAAATTTTCTGCACTTGTTAACCTTGAAGGAAGAAAAATGGAGCTCACAGTTCCAGAAAAATTATTTCCCGTTCTTTCTCCAGGGGGAAGTGTCAAGCTCACGCAAAAAATGCAGATTGTTGATTATTATAATCCTCCTCAAACAGGAGAGCTGGCAACTGTGCTTTCTGTTATTGATAGATCTTTTTGCAAAGTGGATTTTCAAGGAGCAAAGCTTAAGATTCTTCTTGGGAAAACTAATCCAGAACCAGGAGATACTGTTTTAATTGATTCTTCACGAACAATTATCCTAGCGAATCTTGGTAAAGATAATTCTAAGTTTTCTGTGGATAGTCTAACTCCTGTTTCTTGGGATGATATTGGTGGACTTAGAGAGGCAAAAGCTCAACTTCTTGAAGCTTTTATTACTCCCTCAAAGCAAACTAAAGAATATTCCTTTTATTCTAAAAAAATCTCAAAAGGAGCTTTGCTCCTCGGAGGTCCTGGTAGAGGAAAAACTCTTCTAGTGCGCGGACTAGTTAACAATCTTGTAGAAATTCACGGTCCAGATTTCTTGGAGGAAGGGTTTGCTGTGATAAAGGGGCCAGAAATTCTAACCAAGTATATTGGTGAACCCGAAGCATTCCTAAGAGAAGTATTTACTCGGCTCAAGAGTTATTCTAAACGAACAGGCAATCGCTCCTATCTTTTCATTGATGAAGCAGAAGCAATAGGCAGAAAACGCGGCACCGGAAAAAGTTCTGATGTTGAAATGACCATTGTTCCAACTCTGCTTACGGAGATGGATGGACTTGAAAGTTCTTCGGTAACTGTTCTAATGGCAACAAACAGAGCAGACATTATGGATCCCGCACTAACTAGGGACGGTAGAATTGACATGAAGATTCTTGTTCCAATGCCCCCCAAAGAAGATGCACTTGAAATTTTCAAGATTCATATGCGTAATTCTCCTTTAGGAGTGGGTTTGACCTTAGATGCACTCGCTAGTTTTGCCAATGAAGAATTATTTAGTGGAAAATATTCCTTCTATGAATTTTCAAAAGCAAAAGGCAAAAAAACAGAAATGTTTCTCTTTGGTCTTCCGAATATTCTTAATGGAGCTATGATTGCAAACATTATTGAAAATGCAAAAGCTTTTGCTCTTCGTAGGGATATTGAAAATAAAACTCTGACTGGTTTATCCGAGGGAGATATTCTTAAGGCACTCTCTTCAACATTTGAACAAAACAAACTTCTCAACTATGAAGATGACCTGAAAGAATTTATCTCCTTGCATGAACTTGACATTTTCTCTGGTAAAAAATTCTATTAATCTTCTTGTTATGGATCAAAAGCAAATCTTTGCAGATCCTGAAGAAAAAAAACTTCCTAAGGATTTGAATTTAGGTCCTCCTGAAGAAACTTCAGAAGAACAGGCAGAAGGAATAGGGAAATTTTTAGCAGACCTGGCAGAGCTAATTGCAGACTCACAGAAGTTATTTGACAAGCTTTCGGCAAATCAATAATTTCTATTGTATTAACATTCTCATTTATCTATTTGGAGAATAAATAAATAGAGTTCTTTTTTCAAAAACAAAAAACAATTTTTTAATTAAATTTTTAGTTCATTATGAAAAAACAAATTTCTTTTTTCGCAATCTTGACGATGTGCTTAATGCTTTCCGTCAGTGTTTTTGGTCAGTCCTACAAAACAGCTGTTCCCATGAGTCAGCGTATTTCTGCATCGGCTTCTCTTCAACCCGTAAAATCTGGTAATCATTCGCTTCCGGTTATTGCCTGGGGGGGTGACATTGCAACAATCTATGGTGATATGTCTGGTATCTTCAAAAATGGAGGAGCAAACATTTCTACCCTCTTTCGTGAGGATGTGTTAACAAAACAAGTTGAAAAATGCTTGTCCGGAGAAACGCCCTATCTACGAGGAACAATGGGTATGATTAATGCTGCAGCAGATGCATTCCGAGCAAAAGGCATGGAGCTCGTTGTATTCTATGGTTTGACCTGGTCAACCGGAGGAGATGGAGCAGCTTTTCGTGCAGGAAAAAGTTTGAAGAATGCAAAAACAGTTATCGCTCAGCTCGACGGTCCGCATATGGACTACGCAGCAAACATGTTTGCAAATGCAGGCAGACTTGAGCAGATTCAATTCAAATTGGTTACTGACCTTTTGGCCGGTGTAGGTTTTAATGGTCCTGACCAATTTGTAAAAGATGTAACCATGGACGCTGTTTTTGCTATTACTCCTGATATTTTGACTCTGACAAGTAATGGTACGGTTGGAACAGGAAGTGAAGGTTCAGTTAAGGGAGCTACAATGGCTTTTACAACTAAAACCGCCAGCAGAATTATCTTTGATGTCTATGCAGTAAGAAAAGATTATTTTGATACACACAAAGAGGAAGTATTTGCCTTTGCAAGTGCATTAATGAAATCTCAGGAAGCTCTGCAGGATTTAATTAAAAATAAATCTTCTCGTCAGTCTGAATTTAAACAGTTGATGACCAAAGCTGCCGATTTGCTTTTGGCCGATCCAAATGCAACTCCCACTGCTGAAGCAATGCTTGGTGATTGTACTTTCATTGGTTTCGATGGTAACTATTCTTTCTTTACCGGTAAAGGCACAACCCGTAATTTTAAAACTCTGAACTCTGAAATTCAATCATCATTCTCAAAAATGAATCTGCTTGATGAACCAATTAATGTTCTACAAGCAAACTGGGATTATGCAGAATTGAAATCAGGTTTAAAGTATGCTACCATTGACGTTACTTCTGCTGCTCCTGCCGTTGTAACTACTGCTCCTAAATTTGATGCAAACAAAGTTGCTAAAGTAGTGGAATCAAAAATTGCAGCCGAGTCTGATACCTGGGATGAAGAAGGTACACTGTATACTTTTGAAATTTACTTTCAACCTAATCAGGATGTTTTTGATATTGCAAATTATTCTGCTGACTTTAAAGAAATCCTGCGTCTTGCTCAGACTAACTCTGGTGCAATTGTTGTTCTCGAAGGATATTCTGATCCTGGAGCATATCTGAAAGCTCAGAAAGCCGGTTCAACTATTCAAGAATTAACTCAGATTAAACAGGCTGCTAAAAATCTTTCTGCTCAGAGATCTAATAATGCAAAAAAAGCATTCATGACCTACTGCAAACAGAAAGGAATAGCCTTTGATGAGTCTCAGTTAACTCCTGTTGGTCGTGGAATAGATGCACCTAAATATGTTGCTCCTAAAACAAAAGAGCAGTGGTTGCAGAATTTCCGCGTTGCTTTCCGTCTGAAACAGGTGGAAGCCGAGAACTTGGATTTTGATCCTACAATTTACAAATAAGAGTAAGAAAACTTAATTGGAGATTTAATTATGAAAAAGATAATTTTCTTATTTTTTCCACTGCTTATAATTTTTATGAGCAGTTGTGTGAATTCAGGGACAAATTCAAATTCATCTAATCCTGCGGCATCAACGGAGGTTTCAAAGCCAGTTTCAAAAGTGGATGTTGAACAAGCGATTGTTCCTTTTGATATTCCAGGAGAAGTAAGTTTGGCAAGAAACTTTTACTTTTTGTTTGATTGTTCTGGTTCAATGGGTGAAAAATGTAGCGGTAAGGAAAAAATAGTGGGAGCAAAAGAAGCTATGCTTCGTTTCCTAAAGAATATTCCTGCTGATGCAAACATTGGTTTGATTGCTTTTGGAGTTGACAGTGACCTTGGTTGCAAGGAAATTCTTATACTCGGAAAAAATGATTATGCAACCATTGAGAAAGCAATTTCTACTCTTGAGCCAACGGGTCGAACACCTTTAGCTAAGGCAATATCCCTGGGAACAGACAGGTTAGTGAATCAGTACAAAAAACAATTGGGCTATGGAGAATATCGTCTGATTATAATCAGTGACGGGAATAATACTGATGGGGACATGGTGAAATCTTGTAAAAATCTTTCTCACTATGGATTTATCAGTTTGTATTCTATTGGCCTATGCATGGATACAGATAATGCTCTGAAATCCTTTGCATTGTCTTCTCGTGATGCTTCCAACTACGAAGAACTTGAAAAAGCTCTTGTTGAGACTGCTGCAGAGACAGATACTTTTGATTCATCTGTCTTTGATTCAACTCTGTTTAAAAAATAATGTTTCACGGGGGCAGATAAACTCAAAATCTATCTGCCCTTTTTAATTAAATTTTGAAAATGAAAAAATTTATTGGTACAATTATTCTTATCCTCATTGGAGCAGGAATCTTTGCCTGGGTAAAATGGGGTTCTCCTTACTTTGCTGAAAAGAAGCAAATGAAAACTTCAGGAGTGAAGGTTGCCAACATGGAAACTTTGACTTGGGGGGGAGATGGCTATGCCGGTTACTTTGTCCTGAATTCTACTGAAATGAGAAGACGTCTTGCACTCAAAGGAATTATACTCAAATTTGTAGATGATGGAGGCGCCTATGCTTCTCGTCTTGAGAAATTCTCAAAAGGAGAATATGACTTTATTGCTCTTCCCGTAAGTTCATTTATTCAGCATGGAAAAAAATATTCCTATCGTCTTGGAACAATCCCTGCTGCAATATCAGAATCAATTGGAGCTGATGGGCTTTCTGTTTTTCCTGAGTTTAAATTTTCCAAGGTAAATGATTTTGATAATCCTAATCTCAAAATTGTTTACACGGGAGCTTCTCCTACTGAGGATATAATCAATTTGACTATCTCAAATTTTGATTTGTCTAATTTACAGGATTCTCCTTCTTGGAAAGTTGAGGTCAATAGTTCAGAAGAAGTTTTTAATCTTGCAAAAAAGGCTGCAAAAGAAAGTACCGTTGATAAAAGTACTACTGTTTACGGCATGTGGGAGCCAGAACTTTCAAAGGCTGAAGATCTCGGAATGAAAACAATTTGGGGATCAGAAAACTTTCGTAATTATATTGTGGATGTGTTTGTCTTTTCAAATAAGGCAATGTCCGCTAAATTTGATAAAGTGACTGAAATTCTCAGAACCTATTTTGAAGTTGTTGATTATTACAACGCTCGCCAAGATGAACAGGTCAAGGAACTTAAAAAATTGACCAACCTCAAACAAGCAGCAGTTGAAAAGTTAATGTCTAAGATTCATTGGTACACACTTTATCAAAATGCCCATGATGAGTTCGGTATTTCTACGACCGCAGGAGATCAAGCAAATGAAGGATTGGTTAGAACCATCTATGCATGGAACGATATCAATCGTATCATGAATCTTGAAGGAGAGGTTGAGAATCCTTATACAATTTTGAATAAGAAAATTCTTGAAAATCTTCTTGCAAGTTCTCTGAAGCCAGTAGCTCCTTCAACGGTCTCAGCAGGTCCAGTAGATTTTAGTCCTCTGGATGCAAATGGCTGGGCAAGATTATCCGAAACGGGTATTATGAAAGTAGAGAACATTACTTTTCAGGCAAGTGCAAATAAAGTTGATGATCTTGGAGAAGAGACGATTAGTAAAGTAGCTGAAAAACTTTTGCATAATTTTCCAAACAATCGTTTTCTAATTGCGGGCCATACTGCTCCCGGTGACGAATCAGCAAACTTAAACCTTTCCCAGGAAAGAGCCAATGCTGTACGTCAAATTTTTATTGCAGTCTTTAACGTAGACCCGGACAGAATGTTAGCAAAAGGTTTTGGTTCCTCTCGTCCTCCTCAGAGAAAAGCAAATGAGTCTGAAAGAGCATTTCGTTCGCGCATGGCTCGTGTAGAATTTGTTCTAATGCAATAATTAATTTCATGGAGAAAAATAAATATCTTGAGGGAATTTTTGGGAATACAAAATATGCCCCTCCCTCTTCGAAATTTAAGGATCCTCTTCAGCAGGAAACCCAAATTCCTTCTTTAGAGGATCTAACTCCAAAAGCAATTCGAAAAGAATTAATGAAAAAGGTGAAAAAAAGTAGTATAACTAATACTGCCTATGCTTTGCCAATTTTAGCAATTTTTATCGCTCTTGCATTTGGAATTTCTCTGGGTTCATTGATTTCTTGGATACTAGCATCTTTTGGAGTAATAGCTCTAGTACGATGGGTAATTCCTAACTTCTTTCTCTTCGATGGTTTCGAAAAAAAGTATCGTAAAAATCTTCGGACTCTTATTGATCAGAGAGATGAAGAAAAGAGATTGCAAGTTAGAGAAAATCTTGAAAGACTGGGCATGCAGCAGGGTGCCGACCAATTCAATGAACTTCTGCAGACGTTTAATACTCTTGTTAGTGTTCTTGGAAAAAAGTTCAATGCAACTGAAATGACTTATATGAAATATTATGTAATAAGTCAGCAAGTTCTTGAAGCTGCTATGAACAATCTTCTGGAGATTACTCTTATTAAGACAAATCTAAGAAGCATAGATTCATCTGCACTACAAAAAAGGATTAAATATCTCAAGGCCTCCACTGACGAACTTGATAAGGAAGAAGTAAAAACTCTCAATGAAAGATTGGATTTATACAATTCTGAATCTACAAAAATAGAACGTCTTTTAGTTGAAAACGAGCAAGCCATAACCCAGATGGTTAAGACCACCAAAGCAATTTCTGAAGTTGACACCGTTGACCTTGAAGGAAAAGCGAAAATGGATGAAGCTATGCTTGAATTACGTGATGCTGTTCAGCGTCTTTCCTATTATCATTTACACGAGTTAGATAAAAATGTTCCTCAATAAAAATTTAAAATTTAAGGAGTTAAAAATTATGGAAACACAAGTAGTTGCAAAACCGCAAGTAGTAACAAGAGAAGCTCTTGCATCAGAATTGAATCTTGGTAAGAATGATCTTTACAGCAATCCTGCAGATAACAAGGTCGTTGACATTGATCCTGAAATTGTTGCGTCCGTTCAACCCGAAGTGGATAAGTTCTTTCAAAATCTTATGGATAAGAATAAAGATGCCGCAGAAAAAACTGCAACAATCTATACTCTTGGGCGTAAGGCCGAAACCACTAAAAATGAGTTTCTTGATCGTCAGATGAAAGAGCTCATGACTGGAGAAGGAAATGGTCAGCTTGCTAATGGTCTGCTAAATCTTCGGGATCAGATTGCAAAACTTGATCCTAATCTTTATTTTGGAGACAAATCCATTGGTGGATTCGGAAGCAGATTGGCCAGAAGATTGGCAGGAGATAACGAGTTTTTCAAAAAGCTCGTCCGCAAGTATCTGGATCAATACACTTCATCCGAAACTGTAATCCAAGAGATTGTTCTGGGATTGCAGGAAGGAGGTAAAAAGCTTCAGAGAAATAATATTACCCTCGGTGGAGAAAAAACGCAGATGCGGTCTGATGTCGAACAACTCAAAAAAGCAATTGCCTTTGGGCAGTTACTTGATGAGAAAATTGAAAAAGCAATTGCTGAAGCTACAGATGCCGAATGGAAACAGATTCTCTCTGAAGAAATTCTTTTCCCTTTGAGGCAGAGAATTAATTCCCTGAGGAAGACGCGGGTAGCTAAAGCTAACGGCATTTTAACTTATGAAATGATTGTACGTACGAACCAGCAGTTGATAAATGGTATCTTAAACGCAGACCAGGTCATAGAAATATTAAAAATTGCTATCACCGAAAAACTTGCCATCCAGGATGCCAAAAAAGTGAATGAAGCAATTGCTGCTTTGGATAAACTCGCAGGTGATTTACTTGTTGAGACTTCCGAAGATCTTCACAAAGTAGTTCTGGAAGTTTACAAAGTAGCTGCTCAGGCAGGGATTCCGATTCAGCAGTTGATCATTGCTCATCAGAATGTTCTGGCTACAATCAAGGATTACTCTAAGTATATCCAGGATCAGCTTCCTATTATGAAAGAAGAAGCTACTCATGTTGAAGAATTGAACAAAGAGGTCGAAGAGGCCAATAAAAGAATGGAACGTGGTTCACGCATTGGCCTTCAGATTTCCGAAAGCATGAAAGACTTGTTTTAATTCCCATCTTTCGATTCATTTCGTGCTCAAATCATTTTCCTGTTTGGATTAAAAATAAACAGATTAATCTTTCTTTTCACAAAAACAATTTTTTAATTAAATTTTTAGTTCATTATGAAAAAACAAATTTTCTTTTTATTCGCAATTGTGATGTGCTTTATGCTTTCCACAAATATCAGTGTTAATGCTCAGTCTTCCAATAATTCTGCAGTCTATACAGCTCCATGTGATGTTCCCATTATCACGCCGGTTATGAACGAGCCTCTGCCTTTTTTCTTTTCTCCGGATCAGGTAAAACCTAAAACCAAATTCAAAATGGTTTGGTCAATCTATGCCGGTTGGAATCCCTGGGAATATGCCAGAGTTTCAGGTATCCTAGACAAATGGGCAAAGAAGTACGGAATCACCATTGAGTTGGAGCGATTGCAATATGGTCCTTCAATTGATGCATTTATGACTCCATCAGTAGATGCAATTGCAATTACAAATATGGATGTGCTCCTTGCACCAGTAACCGGGGGGATTGCTTGCACTGCTGCAATTATGGGGGACTTCAGTAACGGGAATGATGCTTACATTGTGAAAGGTAATCTTACAATTGCGGACATTCTAAATTACGAAGTGATGCTTGTGGATAAAACGGTATCTGGTTATTTAGCTTTTAGAATGTGTGAGATGAATAGTCTTGACGCATCTAAGATTAAAATAAACAATACCAACGAAGACAAGATTACTTCAACTTTTCTTACCGATGCCAATAACAAAATGGTAATTACCTGGAATCCCTGGGTGATGCAGATTATGAAAAGTGACAATTCATTTCAAAATCTTTTCAACTCTTCAAAAATACCTGGTGAAATTCTTGATCTGACTGTTATCAAAACTTCTGTACTTGATAAAAATCCTAACTTTGGAAAAGCTCTGGCCGGTGCATGGTATGAAGTGATGGCCATAATGTCCTCAAGAACGGATAAAGGTAAAGCTGCTCTTAGTACTATGGCAGATATTGGAAGTTCAACATTAATAGATTATACTGCTCAGCTGAAAACTACTGCAATGTTTTACACTCCTAAAGATGCAGCAGATTTTACTGAAAGCGAAGAAATGAAATCTAAAATGTTGAAAGTCCGTAATTTCTGTTTTAAACAGGGCTGGCTGGGTGATTTGAAATCTCCAAATGATTTTGGAATTCAGTTTCCCAACGGCGTTGCTGGTTCTTCAGCGAATGTCCTCTTTAAATTTGATTCCAAGTTTATGAGGATGGCTGAACGTGGTGAATTGTAGTCTGTTTTTTATTAACCAAGAAAAGGTGCTGGAGTTTGAAATATTATCTTCAGCACCTTTTTAACAAATTAAATTTAGTCATGATAAAACAAATTTTGAAAAAAGTAATCAAGTGGTTAGGAGAATTCTTTGTAGAAATTTTTAACATCTTCAGGAATTTTTTCAAACTGCGTACTACTCCTGGAAAAAAGGTTTCTCCGTTCCTAGTGAATCTAATCTTTGTATCAGCTATTTTATTCTATGGAATTGCTTCTTCCAAAAGGCATGAAGTTAACCCTAAAGATAAACTAGTTCCAACTTTTGGAATGATGTGGACTGCTGTTAAGAGCACAGTTTTTATTCCTAAGATAGAATATAAATTTAATGATTCAACCGGAGAGAGAATGTCTTACATAGGGCCCGAAACGTTACGCCAAGCTATCTCTCAGGATATAAAAGATTACAAGGAAGGAAAATACCATTCCATTTTTCATCCTATTAATTCTGCTATGTTCTTTAAAGGAAGCACATTTTTCGAAGAGAAGAGATCAATCTTACTAAGAGATGGTGCAACTAGAAATATGCTTAATCATGGTGAGAGCAAGATTCTGAAAGATTCAATTGTAAGTGGAAGAATTGTTTTGAAAGCTATGGGATTAATTCTCATTGGAATATTCCTAGGGTTATATATGGGAATTTTTGCTTACATTGAAAAACTTCTCTACAGATTTGTTCTCTACTTTGATAAGATTCCTGCTCTTGCAATTTTGCCGATTCTATTTGTAATCCTCGGTACTGGAGAAATAACAAAAATAGCTTTGATTGTTATTGGAGTAGCTCCAACAATAATTCTTGATACATACCTGCGCGTAAAAACAGTTCATGATGAGCAGATTGTAACTGGATTAACTCTTGGTGCTTCTACTCCTGAGATTATCTACAAGATTGTTTTTCCTCAAATTTTTCCTGAAGTCTTGAATACAATCAGACTGAATTTTAAATCAGTCATTTTATTCTTACTTGCCGCAGAAGGAATTTGTGCAAATGCGGGAATAGGTTATAGAATCTTTGTTGCTCAGCGTACAACTGACATGGCAACCATTATACCCTACGTGCTTCTAATTAGTCTGGCTGCATTTTTTGTAGACTGGGCATTCAGATCTTGGATAAAATCATATAAATGGTTAAATAAATAATTCTAAAGTCATGGAAAAGGAATATATTCTGACTGCAAAAGATTTAGTTCAATCCTATGATGGAAGAACAATTCTTAATCATTTGAACTTTAAAATTAAAGAAGGAGAAATTGTTACGGTCGTTGGTCCAACTGGTTGTGGCAAATCTACTCTTCTGCGATTACTTCTTGGATCCGAACTGCCATTTAGTGGAGAGATTTTAATGTTTGGGGAAGAATTCAAATCTCCTGATAAAACTCGGGGAATTGTTTTTCAAAAATATTCTCTCTACGAATTTCTTGACGTTAAGACAAATGTTATGTTTGGACTTGATCTGGGATACTTTAATCTATTTCAAAACATTCTTGTTTCTTTCGCACCATTCTTGCTGAGGAAAAAGAATAGGTTGAAATTAAAAGAATTTCAAGAAGAGGCAAACCAGTATCTTGAAAAAGTGGGTTTAGCTGAGCACAAGGATAAATATCCTTTTCAACTTTCAGGAGGTCAGAGGCAGAGAGTTGCAATTGCACAATCTGCAATTCCAAATCCAAAAATTCTTTTGATGGATGAACCTCTGGGTGCACTGGATGTTAGCACTCGTGAAAGTTTGCAGTTGTTTATTAAAAATCTTTGGCAGGAAACAGGGCAAACAATTATCTTTGTAACCCATGACCTCGAAGAAGCCGTATTTCTTGGAACACGCCTTATCGTTCTTTCTCAATATTACAAGGATGGTAACGGGAACGGGGCAAAGATTGTCAAGGATATTGCTATTCCCTGGGCTGAGCCTCGTTCCGCTGAAATAAAATATTCCCCCGAGTTTAGTCAAATTATCAAAGAGATAAAACAAGAGGGATTAGATAAAAACTATCTTCAATCGGTTGAAGAATTTGATCTTAGTCATCCTGACTCAATTATTTAAAATTAACATTCCCATGGAAATACTCCATTTACGATCGTTGCTCCAGTATTTTCCAAAAGATTTTGAATGCTCAGTTTCTTTTGGTAATAGTACTGGATCCGGAATTTCAATAAGAACAGGACCTTCAATTTATTTTGAGGTTGCTATTCTAAAATTTGTTCCAGAGCAAAATCATTTTACTTTCACCTACTGCTATCGGCTTGTCACAAATCCTGCTACAAATAATCAGGAGACATTTGATAAGCTAGAAGCATTAGCAAAAACTATTGAAGAGAAATCTTCTATGAAAGTAGTTTTGATTGAATCCTATAATCGACCCAAAGCTTATGCTGACTAAAAGAAGTGTGCAGAATGATTCGAAAGAAACGTTCTGCACATTTTTTATTAACTCAAAAATAAAAAATAAAAATAAATTTTATTAGGAGGTTTAATTATGAAAATTTGGTTAATTATGTTAGTGCCAGTAATCTTTGTGGCTATTCTCATTGTCTTTTTTAGAAGAAAGGTTGTTTGGTGGGAACTTGCAATTCCTCTCGGGGTATCCGCACTTCTCATAACCATCTTTAAACTAACAAGTCAGAGCATTATTACAAATGATATTGAATACTGGGGCAATTATATCACTCGAGTTCAATATTATCAACCCTGGGATAAATGGGTAGATGAAATGTGTAGCTATGATGTTGCCAGCGGTACTGATTCAAATGGTAACACCACCTACACTACAATTTACTATGACTGCAGTCATTCCGTAAACTATGGACCAGAGTTTTTTGGAATTCTAAACTCTGGCGATAATGTTCCAATTTCTGGGGGGGAATATCAAAGGATGAAATCTCTTTTCGGAAATAATCGTCTTATTGATTTGCATAGAGATTATTATCAAACAGATGGAGATCTTATGGAATCAGACTATGATGGAAGTTATGAAAAGTATGAGTTTGTTGCAACCAAGCATCATTATAAAAATAAAGTACAGGCTTCAACTCAGCATTTTTTCCCTAAAATCACTCCTGAAGAAATAGCTCTCTACAATCTTTATGAATATCCTCCGATAAAAGATTATTCTCTTCCTGCAATTCTCGGCTATGAAGGATATATTCATGATCCAATCATTGATAAAAAATTCGATTGGCTAAATGGAAAACTTGGAATGTCCAAAGAATTGCGAGTGTGGATTCTTTTATACAAGAATAGCCTACCCGAAGCTGGTATCAGGCAGGAATCTCTATGGAAAGGGGGTAATCAAAATGAGTTGATTGTAACAATTGGTATTGACGAGAACTCAGATGTGCAATGGGCTCAGGTGATAACCTGGTCAGAAGTTGAAGGATTAAAACCCATCATTCAGAGACATGTTGAAGAAATGGGGAAACTTGATCTTTCTGAATTAGCGGATTTTCTCTACAAAAAATTGGAAAGAGATTTTGTACGAAAAGATTTTGCTGAATTTAAATATCTTACAATAGAGCCTCCCGGTTGGGCAATGCTCGTTACTTTTTTAGTAACATTAATTACAAATATTCTTCTCTCCTTTTGGATTGTCAAAAATGAATATGATGCAGACAATCCTTCTGGATGGTGATATTTATTAATCCTGTATAAACAAAAAGAAAACTAACTTTCAAATTTTTATTAACAATTTAATCTAGGAGATTGTAAAATGGAAACAACAAAATCTATTCTTACACGTTCTGGTGACATGATCAGTGTTGATATCACCGATGAAAGCTGCATGAAATGGGGAGTTAAATCTGGAACAAGAATACTGACGCCAGATGGAAGAGCAACTGTTCAAGGAGTTGGTTTTCCCCCCAAACCAGAGATTCAAAGCATGCCTACTCCTTTTGGAATGGCTTTCATTCTGGGTTCTTTACTTGGAGGCAATACCAACTTGGGTTCTCAGATGTGGTTCATTGAGGATTCGGATAATGGAAGATCTGCTTTTAATAATAAATGGATTGATGCAGAATCTTTTGTATCTGAAGGATTTGTAATCATTGGAACTCCTGAGGAAGAAGAAGCCTGGATAAAAAAACTTGAAGCTGAAGGTAAAAAAGAAATTAAGCTTTTATGCGGGCATTTTGCCATTGTTGATATCACCGATGAAAGCTGCATGAAATGGGGAGTGAAATCTGGAATGAGAATTTCTTCTCCTCAAGGGATTATTACCGTTCAGGGAGTCGGATGTCATCCGGGGAATACGGGCTCTGATATCTTTTGCTCTGTAGAAAATAAGGAGAACAAATGCGGAGTGTGGAATGAGGATTGGGTGAATGCCGAAACTTTTCCAATGAATCTGCGTATTTTAGGAACTCCTGAGGAAGAAGAAGCCTGGATAAAAAAACTTGAGGCCGAAGGGAAAAAAGAGATTCTTACTGCACTCGGTGGGAAAATAATTGTTGATATCACCGATGAAAGCTGTATGAAATGGGGAGTTAAATCTGGAACAAGAATATTAACTCCAGTGGGAGAAGCCACCGTGCAGGGAGTAGGATGTGTTCCGGACAGTCCTGAAGCAGGTATGCAGATGTGGTGTCTCTGGGACGATTATGAGGGGGCTGCAATTAATTCTGACTGGACTGATGTGGAATCTTTTGCATCAGAGGGATATTTGATTCTTAACTAATCTTAATTGCGATTTAGCTCATTTTTCTGTTTGGAGTATAACTAAACAGAATTTTTTTCAAAACAAAAAACAATTTTATTAACAAATTTTATTGGAGGATTAAAAAATGAAAATTAATCTAAAATCCGTTATTGAAGATGCGGGTTTAAATGTAACGGCACTAAGAGAAGCAATCTTGCTTGTGCTTTTGACAGAAGCTAAAATTAAAAAAGTTGAACTTCTCAAACGCCTTTATGAAAAAAATGCTACCTGGACAAATCATCAAATTCTTTATGCTCTTGCAGAAATGCAGAACAAGGAAATTCTTATGAAATTGAGTCTTAATGATGAGATTCTTTATTATCTCACTCCAAAATCTCTCGTGAAAATTTTTGCAAAAATGACCGAAAATTTTACCCAGGAAACTGGAGAAAAATTCGGAAATGCCGCAGAATTAACTGAAGAGCAATTTACACACATTCTTGATGCTGCTGGAGAAAGATGGGAAGAATTGCATACTCTTAGTACGCAAATAAGCAGACGTATTGGTGCTGCATTTAAAAAATACTTTGAATAATTATTTAATTCATTCATTTTTAAATTTAATATCATGAAACGTACACTTATCAGATTAATATCTGTGGGCGAAGTTGGACAATTGGAAGTGGAAGGCATCGAAATGGAGATTCATCAATCTTCTATTTTCAGAACAGGAGTCAAAGTTTTCATTATTGGCAAGAGTAGAAATCCTGATGAAGAAATTGAAAAACTAAATCAGTCAGAAGATATACTCGTTCCAAAAGATTCAACTGCTTATGAAATTGCAAATAAAGTTGAATTGGATGGAGATGCTATTTATGCTGTTATTTTTTATAAAGGGATAAAGTGGGAAATTAAACTTGATTCAACTTCCATGAGGTAATTATTCATTTTGTAAAAACAATTTTATTAACAATTTAATTTAAGGAGGATTTTATTATGAGAAAAAAGTATTTTTATATCCTTACCTGTGAAGTTAGACTTTTAGGTAGTTCGAAAAAATGGAAAAGAACAGAATCGGGAGAGTTCTTTCCTAGGGATTCTGAATTACCAGAAGATAATCAGTCTGCAATTTACGCCTTCCTGTTTAATCAGTTTAAGAAAAATGAAGAATGCTTGGGGAAAACCTTTAGTTTTGCAACTGTTTTTTATCGTCTTACTGAAACTACTTAATAAAAAAGTTTAATCTTCTATTCATCATTTTCTAATTTCATTTATTTACAATTTAATTTAAGGAGATTTAATTATGAAAAGATTATCGCGTTCATTTTCAGATGCTAAAATCGCCGGTGTCTGTGGAGGTTTAGGAGAATATTTTAACCTTGATCCGGCATGGTTTAGATTCGGTTTTCTCGTATCGCTTATCTGCTATGGTGTAGGATTAGTTCCTTACATCATTCTCTGGATTGTTTTACCTGAAAAATAATTTTCTAAAGTTTAATCACTAACTTTTATTAACAAATTTAATTGGAGGATTTATATGATGTTACCAACTTTGCAAGAAGAAGAAATTATACCCTTACTTAATTTCTGCCTAAAAAACGGATATTTTGCATTTAAAGATAAATTCTTAAATGCAGAAATTAAGTCCGTCCATATAAGAGGAGCATATCTAAGATTAGTTCTTTCTATTCCTTCAGAAAAAGAAGGTGAGCCAAATCAAGAAAAAATGATTTTACTTTTGCGTGATAGAAAAGGTTTTGAAAATAGAACTCTTCTTTTCGATTCCTATTCCTTCCCAGAGGATTTACCAAACTTTCTAATTACTGAAGATAAAGAATTGGGAACGATGATTTACTCTTTAGGTTTAAGCTGTGTTCTTTCTCTCAAGAATGAATTTAGTGTGGTCTCTTACAAGGAGGATAATGGATTTCTAGTTTTAACTCACAAATCCAAAAAGATGGAAGTTGTTCAACTTTCTCCCTATTGTTCAACAGGAAAATTTAGCGGAGGATATAATATTTCTTCTGATAGAAAAACCGTTGAATATTGGAATGCTCCAGAAACAAAAGTAATGAAGGTAAAAGAAGCTTAAATTTCACTAACTAAATTTTATTAACAATTTTTTTCATCATTTTTTAATTTTATTTATTCACTAATTTTTTAAGGAGTTTTATTATGAAAAAGTTTATTGTTTTATTGCTAATTTCTTTCTTTGCAACTACAATGTTTGCTCAGGAAAGAAAAAATGAAGCCTCACAAAAGGCTCAGGTTTCACAAATGCAGCAAGCAGGAGTTCACCATCATGGTTTGCCCACCTTGCCAGTTATAGGTTCTAAGGATCCTAAATTCATGCCTCCGCGTCCGGGAAAAAGAATCTTTGATTTCCGTCCTTCAGCTGAGAGGAATATAGAACATTTCAGAAATTGGGTGCAGCTGAATCTGAGGTATCCTCCTCTTGCAGTTGAAGGAAATATTTCCGGCGTAATCTATGTTACTTTTGAAGTGAAAGATGGAAAGATAATTCCTCTTACATCAAAGAACATCCTCAAGGGAGTAAATCCATTGCTTGACAAAGAAGTTATCCGCGTCATTAATTCTGCTCCCGCATGGGCTCCTCCGCAGCGTATGCCTGGAATACAGACATTCTCTATGCCTGTTGAATTTATTCTTAAGTAAGCTAAGAGGGTTTCATCCGACATTTGATTAAACGAAGTGTGCAGGATAATTTTAAAGAAAAGTTCTGCACACTTTTTTATTCATCTAAAAATAAATTTCATTATGGAAATTAACAGAAATTTTTTCTTAAACTTTGTTGCCGATTCTTTATTGAAGGACTTTCAAAATACGGATAAACCATTTTATGAGTTTCTTAATCTACTCAATCATGATGGAAAATCAGTAAGGGGTCTTTTTAGAAGGTTAAGCGGTCTCAAAATAAATTTGAAGCAATCAGAAAGCAAAAAGAGTTTTGAGATCCTTGAATCCTATGATGGAGTCTGGGGTCTTGTTCTCTATGAGCAACCAGGATTTAACCTTCCATTTGAAATAGGAATCTTAAATTTTCAGGAGAACCTTTTTTATAAATTAATTCTACCTGAAGATAAATGGATTGATCTCACTACGAAATCTTAATTCGTACTTTTATTAATTCTCTTCTTTTTATTCACAAATTTAATTGGAGGTTTAAATTATGAAAATTTCTCTTTCAACTGATGCCAAAATCATCTTAGCTCAATTGGGAAAAGTTCTTTCTGCAATAGTAAGTTTTTGTGCTTTTGTTTACGGCTGGTTTGCAGATTTAACATTCTCTCAGGATGCGCCAAAAATACTTCTTCTGATAGCCTTAATTTTTATTCCTATCTTTATTTATCTCAGATTGCAAAATCTGCGAGATAAACTTGAAGGAAAGCCCTGGGCAAGATAGAATATTCTTTTAAGAAGATTTCAACTTTTATTTTTATTAATTATTTAATTGGAGGATTTATCATGTCAGCAGATGGTCATACGCCGTGGTTCACAGATGATTCTGAAGCATGTGAAGGCTTTGGAGTTTCTCCGGGAGAGGATATAATTCTTCCTAATGGAGAAAGAGCAACTGTTGTTGGAAAAGATTGGATTCAAGAAGCAGGTGCAAGTAACAGGATTCTTTTTCGAGATGAAGATGGTAATGAGAAGTATTGGGGTTCCTGGGAAAGTGCAGAAGATTTTGAAAGACTTGGATTCAGAAAAGTTGATTAAATTATTTTAGATTTAGCTTAATTGCGAACTCACAGGTGTGCAGGATGATTCGAAAGAAAAGTTCTGCACACTTTTTTACTCAACAATAAATTTTTTATTGGAGGATTTTATTATGATTGATAAAAAAATATCCCTAGCAGAATTTCTTGAAATGACAAAAGGAATGTATGTTTGGGAACATCCAGATCCAGGCAGGAGAATGATTTCTAAAGAAAACCTGTCAGACGCTTTTACTTTAATAGGAGATGCTTCTGAATCTTCTTTTGATGATGCTGGAACAACTTGCATTCTTGCTCTTGTTGCTTTGGACAAAAAGGATTATCTCCAAGAGATAGAGAAATTTATCTTTAAGGAAGAGATGGATGCATCTCTATCTAGATTTTCTGAAGGAGAAACAATTCTCGGTTGCATTGCCGGCTATTATTGCCTCAGATTTTCCGTTGAAGGCATTGTTTCATTAGGGTCTGGAAGCAATAATTATCTTTGTATGAGAGTTGGAGAAAATTGTTTCCTTCTGGCTTGGATTACAGGGACAAGGGTTTCATGGATTGAAATTGCGGATTAATTTGTTTCTAAACAATTTTTATTAACTAATTATTTTCTTTTAATCATTTAATTGGAGGATTTATTATGTTTTTTTTATGTCTTACATTATTATGCCTTGGTCTGGGATTCTTATTCTTTTTCTTATCTGACAAAAACAATAAAGAGTCCCTTGGAGGAACTGGAATTGCTTTCATAGTTATTGGTTGTTTCATTTTTGTGATTGAAGTGATTTCGGAATTTTCTAATTATTCTGGTCAAATAAGAAGGTTCGAGAATCTCCGTGCCGAGAATAAGAAGATAGTGCTTCTTGAGGAGAAATGCACTTCCTTGACAAAATCATTTTCTTATTACCTTGGAGAAAAATATCCTGAATTTGAAAAGCAAATTTTTGAAAAAATTTCTCCTGCATCTGCTGAAGGCAATATTATTGCTTTACTCTCTCACTATCCTGAATTGCGTTCGTCTGAGTCTATTGGTAAATTGGTAGATCAGATAAACTCTCTAACCAGCGACCTTTATGCACGAAAGATTTCTCGCGAGGACATTTGTCAAAAAATTAGATTCAAGGAAAAATCTCCCTGGATTTTATTTTTGCCAAAAGTTTCTGAAGACCTTAAGGCTATCATTTTCTAATTCTTAATTTTTATTTTTTATGAAAGATTTAATGCCTGAAGCTATCAAATTGGTAGACAAAAAATTTAATCAAAAAGTAAGGAGACTGATGGCAGCACAAACCGCAGTTCTTGTGCTTTTCCTATTACTCTTTTTCCAAAAGGTAATAACTGTTGTTAGCTGTTCGATTGCTTTGGCAGTTCCAATTTTGGTTACATTACTTGTGTGGTTAATTTACAAGAGGGAGTATAAAGAGGAGATAAGAATTCTTACCTTGAAATCTTTTCTTGCTAACCTTGTTGGTTATGGATTGGGAATTGCTTCTGGAGCAATTTTAGAAGCTATTGTTCATTAATTATTCTTAATTAATTTCTTTAACATTTAATTTTTAATTTATTATGAAAAAAGCATATAAATTTACTTGGACGTGGAAACAGTTTTTGACTGTTTATTTTCTAATTGTTCTTATAGGAGTGCTGGCTGGTTGTGCTAATGTCACTCCTATTGAATCTGTTGGAGTAGTGCATCATTACGGTTTCTTTAGTGGAGTGTGGCACGGTATTGTTGCTCCATTCAGCATTTGGGGTTCTCTCTTTTGGCCCAAATCAATTGCTTTCTATGGGTTGATCAATACTGGCTGGTGGTATAACTTCGGATTTCTTTTTGGCATGAGTGTAGTGTTGGGCGGGGGAGGACGTGCTACTTCTGGTAGTAAATAATTCATTGACTGGTTAAGTAATAAAAAAATATCTCCATCTTCGCAAGAAGCTCTGGAGATATTTTTTTTGTATTAATATATGAAAATATATTCATATGTAATTATAAAGAGAAATCTCAACTATATTTTTTTGCAAAATTTTCTTACCCGAACAATAGCCGAAGGGCAAAATTAATCTGTTAGCCGATTAAGTCTTACTTTAAATGTTTTAAGAATTCTTTGAAATCTTTTTCCAGAGCATCAATTGCTTTTTCTAAAATTTCTCTAGCTTCTAACTGACCAAAAGATTCAACAACAAAAACAAGTTCCCCTGTTTCCTTTAGTTCAGCCTTTTCACCAGCTTTTTCGCATATAGCTTCACAATAGTCTGCAAGTGAATTAATCTGATCATCTATAATAATTATTTTGTCACCTTTCTCTTTAATCTTATTATTTGGGAATGTTTTCTTTATTTGCTCAGCAAATTTCTTACTTAGAGTAATTTCATACATTTCTCTATAGAAAATAAGTCCAGGAGAGAATTTAGCATGTTCTTCACCAATACCTAATTTTGTAGTCATCTCAATATCAACTTCTTGACCATCATGAAGTAATAGGATTGGCATCTTGTCATAAACAACTTCAGCATCTCCCTTTATGTCTCCAGAATAAACCATTCCAGCTTTCTTAACTTTTAACTTTAATTTATGACTATCTCCTTCTTTGTAGGATTTTTCCATCTTTAATGGAATTAAACCAATTCTATGAGCTACAGTTTCATCATATAAAGAAGAGTCATTCTTTGAAATCTTTAATTCATTGATTGTAATAACTGGAACTCTATTAACACTTCTTCTCAAAGCATTTGCTAAAGTCTCGTTAATTTTTGCACTAAAAGCGTATTTGTTTTTTGTTTTTCCTATTTGTTCCATTTTTTTATCATCAAAAAAGTCTATTTAAACTTATGGTCTTCTACCTCTTCTTCCTCCCTTCTTTTTAGGTCCACCACGAGGTATTCTTGTTGAATCAAGGATATTCAATATCTTAAATCCTTCTCTTGAAAGACTTTTAACAATTGAATGAGCTCCAGGACCAGGAGTATTATTTCCAGTCTTAGCTCTGATTCTAATATAAAATGATTTTATTCCAAGTTCTTTTGCTTCTTCTATAATTCTCTTTGCAATAAACATAGCAATTGTTGGATTTGCTTTCAAACGGTCATGTTTAGTTACCATTCCCCCAGTAACCTTTGAGATTGTCTTTCCAGACATATCTGTAACATGAACAATTGTGTTATTATAAGAAGTGTAAATATTCATAATTGCTTCGGCTTCTTTGCTAACAGTAATCTTATTTTCTTTTGAAATTGCTTCTTCTGGAAGTTCTTCTACTTCTTCAATTTGAATCTTTTCTTCATCGTTTTTTTCTACTTCTTCTTTTTTCTTTGCCATTTTATTTTGCTACCTTCTTTGATTTAATTGTAATCTTATCTTCAAGTTCTAACGGAACAACATATGAAGGAATGTTTATAATCTTTCCATCAACCATAACCTTTTTATGAACAATCATTTGTCTTGCAGTCTTTACAGTTGAAGCAAGGCCTTTTTTATAGATAACTGTTTGTAGTCTTCTGTTCAAATAATCTTTTTTATCTAAGGATAAAACATCTGAGATTGATTTAACATTAATACCAATTTTATTTAATCTTCCGAAAAATGCTTTTTGTTCGGCAGGTTCAGCTTTAATTAAATCCTTTGCCTTTCTTCTCATAACCTTAACTTTTGCATCTGCTCTCCAAATTTCTTTTTTATTCTTTAATCCAAATTCTGTTTTGATTTCTCCTTCTTCAACAATTCTTACTTTGTCAAAGGGTCTTTTTGGTCTTGAGTATAGTTTATGTTTTCTTTTCATTTTATCTTTCCGGTGCCTTAACCACTACTGCGGTTTTCTTTTTAATTCCTGATCCTTTTCTTCTATTCTTTCTGAAGTGACTCTTAGTTCTTTGTCCTCTTACTGGAAGTCCACTAGCATGTCTCAATCCTCTGTAACTCTTTATCTTCTTTAATCTCTTAACATCCATTTCGTTTTTTAATTCTAGGTCTGAACTTAATAGATGATTTGATTCTCCTGTCTCAAAATCATTTTGTCTGTTCATTAAATATGTCGGTAATGCTGGTTTTTTCATAAAATCTGTAATTTTTTGAATTTCAGCTTCGCTCAAAGAATCAATTGTTCTTTTTTTATCAATTTTTAATTTCTTACAAATTGCATTTGACATTGCCCAGGAAATCCCTTTAATCTGAGTTAATCCAGCATAAACTGCTGTTTTCCCTTCTATGTCTTTCGCAATTATTCTTACAATTCTTCCTTCATGTTTGTGTTCTTCTATTTGTTTTCCCATTTTTATGATATGAATAAATTATATCTCTCCATTTCAGTCAATTCTTCCAGGATTCTTTTTTCTACTGCTTTCATTGGATCCGGAAGGTTTTGAACCCTCTTCTTCATTTCTTCAAATGATTCAAAAGGTTTTTCTTCTCTCTGCTTTAGAATCTCTTGCATGTGTTTCTTTCCTATTCCAGGCAAAAGTTCAATCTGATGTAATCTCTTATTTATTGCATCAGCCGTATTAAAAAAGTTTACGAATCTTGGTTCATTATCTTTTACGATTTTTGAAACAACTTCTTGAAGTTGAGATTTTGCAGACTCAGTTAATTTTTCTCTTTTCAACCGTCCGAGAATGTAATAAACTTCGTCTCTCTTCCCTTCTCCAATATAAACTCTATCTCCTACTGTTAGTGTTACTCCTCTCCTAGGAACTAGCTCCAGAAGAGTTAAATTTTGTTCACCTACTGCTTGTGCTATAGGCATCATTCGTTTTTCCAAAGGATAACCGTTTGGTAAATACTCTAGTATAATTGCATATTCTTCTTTCATTTAAATTGCTCTCCTTAATTCCATTTGAATGCATGAAAAATTTATTTTTACTTTCATCTTCTTTATTTGTGTTCTTTAATTGTGTCCAAAATAATGGTTGTTTCATTTTCATCGATGTTTGATTCAGGTAAAACTTTTGTTAAACCGTCTTTGTCTTCGGGAAGTATTTCAATTAGCTTTGAAATATTACTCTTATTTAATTTAATTAGGTTCAAATCATTTAGTTTTTTTCTTAATTCTTCTGCTTTCTCAGGAGATAATTTTGAAAATTGTTTTGCAAATGCAATAACTTCTGGTTGTTTTTCTTTATCAACGTATTTCATTGCTTCCTGCATGCTTAATGGTTCTCTATTTTTTATCATTTTTTTATTCCTGTTTTATTTTTTTTAAATGTATTGGTTCGATAATGAACTGTTTTTCTTTTCTCATAGTTTTAATTCTTACAATATAAGATCTTCCTCTCTTTCCTTCAATAGTTCCAGTCATTCCTTGAAGTCTTTCTGGAAAACCAAAAGCTTTTGATTTTTCAATTATTACTGCAACCTTATCTCCATCCTGAAACTTCTGGAAAAATTTACTCAACGAAAATTTTCCTCTGGTTCGAATTGATTTTTTTCCACTCATAAATTATTCAAAATAAATCCCTTTAAAAACCTATCCCTTAGAACAATAAGAACTCTATTGTGGGGTGAACGAATTTGTATTTTTTTAACAGATGAGATTGTTCTACCGAGGAGTAATTGTTCTCAAAAGAATAGAATCAAATTTACCAATAGGAACAGGTTCAGAAGTCGTATTTTTAATAAATCTTCTTTGGATCTAGATTGGTGCTACAAAGGTCATCTCTGGCTTTTGCATCTCCCATGTTTTGGAGAATAGCTTTGAACATCTTCTCTCCCCAAACCATAACACCGCATCTATTACATACTTCTACTGCTCTGTCGTCAGAAATTTCAGCTTTGCAATAAACACATTTTCCTACCATCTTTTTTTTACCTTTTTTATTAAGATTAATCTTTTTATTATTTGGACTATTTAAAGATTTATATTTCCAATATCATAGTAACCTTTAAAAACTCATTTTATAACATAATATTATGATAATTCCTATTAGATGTTTTTCCTGTGGAAAACCAATTGCGCATTTGTGGGAAGACTACAAAAAGCGAGTAGAAGCAGGCGAAGCTCCTAAAAAAGTTCTTGATGAATTAGAATTAGAAAGATTCTGTTGCAGATCAATGTTTCTAGGTCAATCAGATTTAATTGAATTAACTTCTAGATTCAAAAAGTCCTAAATTTCTACTTAATTTTTACTTCTTCTAGAATTAAAAATTTAATATAAAATAAGTTATAGCACATAATAGAGTAAGTGTTGCACATGTTAGATGATATTTGAAAACAGGCTTCCCGTGATGTACTAATATACCTAGACTAAATGTGCAGATTAAAAATACTCCTGCTAGAATTCCAAAAATTGTTGTTATATCCATTTGACCTCCTCCTTCCGTAATGCGCCGACTGGGATTCGGACCCAGGTCTCCTGGTCGCTTCGTATGTTACCATACTTGGAAGCCAAGAATTCTAACCACTGAACTATCAGCGCATAAAAAAAGTAGACACCTATCATTTAAAAAATTATCCATTACCAAATATTTATTAATTAAGAATGAATCTTTAATCCATGGAAAATAAGAGAGTGTTTGTAGCAATTGAATTAATAATCTTGCTTGTTATGGGATTAATCACATTTATAGAATTTTTTGATTTTAATTTTTTTGAGAGGGTTTTTAATCTTGTTCAAGACCCAGTTTCTTGGTTAATTGGTTTGAGTTTCGGTTTTGTGTTCTCAAATTTAATAAAAACAATAAAAACAAAAACAGAAAAGATTAAGTTAGTAAAAGAGAAAGGCCATTTTGCCATTTTCTTAGCAGATTTGATTATAATTGCTTTAATCTCGACAGGTGTGAAAGCACTAGCACTTTCCTTCTTCAATAGTTTCTTTATCTATTTCCATGTTCTATTTTTACAATGGATGATGTTCTTGTATTTATCTTTCAAAGTAAAGAATGATTATGAAATCTCAGGGAAATATCTTCTCACAACAGAATTAATTATTCTTTTCTATACTGCAATTGTTTTAGCATTTATTGCATAAACGCTCGAGGCAGGATTTGAACTACAACCACCTGCGGGTTCTAGGAGTCCTGCATCCCAAATCCTTCTTAATTACGCTCGAGGCAGGATTTGAACCTGCGACCTCCGCATTAGGAGTGCGATGCTCTATCCAAGCTGAGCTACCCGAGCAGTGTTTGTGTAGCTCAAATATCAACCGCGTCGAAAAGGAGGTTGAACGTCAAGGGACCTTGGTCTCTTCCGTGAGCTACCCGAGCTTGTTATTAATTGAGCCTAAGCTAATTAAGCACATTTTTTATAAGAAGGAGCTATTTTTAAATTTCTGTATCAATATTTCTCAAGATTGATCTTATCTCAGAATTCACGTGCCTTAATACTTCTGATTCATTTGCATTTGGATTTTGAGTTTTGTACTTCATTGCATGAGCTGCCCCAGCAATAATAGCCATCTTCAAAATACTCTCTTTTTCTGCCATGTTGAATTAAATACGTAATCCCTATAAAAGCTTATCTGTGATGTTTTATAATATTTCAAGAAATAACCTATGCGAAGCTCTCCTTAGGTCGGCATCGTATCTCACTTTGTCCGATGCGAGGGACAGGGATCGAACCTGCGCAAGTTTACACTACTGGAGCCTTAATCCAGCCCGTTTGACCACTCCGGCACCCCCGCATATTTTTAGCAGGATATTGTGACGGATGGACTTTGCCAAAATCTACAAAAAGATTTTGAGCTTGACCACTCCGGCACCCCCGCATAAATCATCAAGAAATTAGAGATATAAAAAGCTTTATAAACCAGAAAACTATCAAAATTTTGAAGACAGTCCTAATAAGGAGGAAACACCTGTTCCCTTTCCGAACACAGAAGTTAAGCCCCTTATGTTGTTGGTAGTAGTGTCCCAAAAGACGCAAATCCTTCAAACTGTCTTTCTTTATTTTTTAATTCTAATTTAAACTTTATTTCTTCTCCTCAATAAACTTTAAATACCGAGTTATTTTCTTTCTAAAATGAGCTTCAAATCAACAATTCAAAATTTTCATGATAAGCACTATAAGCTTTTGTTATTATTACCATTAATAATTCTACTTTTTTCTGGAATTTATCTAGCTTCTTTTTATAAAACTCACGGAGATATTTTCAAAAAAGATATTTCTCTAACTGGTGGGACCACAATAACTATTTATGACAATCTAGATTTAGCAAAATTAAATTTAGATTTGAGTTCTAAACTTACAGATTTGAATATTAGAGATATTTCAGATTTGTCTACAGGAGAACTAAAAGCGGTTATAATTGAAACAACAACCGAGGGTCAAGAAGCGAAGAAAGTGGTAGAAGATTATCTTGGTTATTCTCTTATTGAAGGAGAAAATAGTAGTTTTGAATTTACTGGAGCAAGTCTTAGTCAAAGTTTCTACAAACAACTTTTACTTGCTATGGTAGTTGCTTTTGTTTTTATGGCAATTGTTATTTTTATTATGTTCAAAAACTTTGTTCCTTCAGCAGCAGTAGTTCTTTCTGCTTTTCTGGATATTCTTATGACCTTAATTGTAATTGATATTGCGGGAATTGAAATGTCAACAGCAGGGATAATCGCTCTCCTCATGTTAATTGGTTATTCCGTTGATACGGATATTCTATTGACAAACAGAGTTTTGAGAAGAACAGACCACTCTCTTAATCTTAGACTTTTTAATGCATTCAAAACAGGATTAACAATGAGTTTAACTTCCTTCTTTGCAATCCTAGTTGCTCTGATTATTGTAGCACCATTCTCTTCAGTATTAACTCAAATTTTTACAATTCTGGTTATAGGTCTTCTGTTTGATATTTTTAATACATGGGTAACTAATGTATCTTTACTTAAATGGTATGTTCTGAGGAAGAAAAAATGAAATTCAAATTTACTTTTAAAATCTGGTTGTTAATGATATTCATAGCTTTGTCTCTATTGGCAATTTTTTCTCATTCCGGGTTTATTAAACACGGAGTTCTTGTTGCAAGCATAGATTCATCTTCGGATTTATTTAATCAAGGAATGCGTCAAGGAGATATAATAAAATCAATAGATAATCAACCAGTAACTTCTCTGGAAGATTATTCAAAAATAGTTTTAGCAAAATTTGCTAACAACGAAACAGTTAAAACAATAATCATGACTGAAAAAGAGGAGTACATCATTCTAGCAAATAATTCTCTAGACATAACTGTAAAAGATATTCCTAAAACAAATATCCTTTTAGGATTGGACTTAGCAGGAGGATCAAGAGCGTTAGTAAAAGCTCAAAATCAATCTTTAACTTCTGCTCAAATGTCAGACTTGGTAGATATCACTCGTAATAGATTAAACGCTTTTGGATTATCTGATCTGAAAGTTGCTCCTGTTTCTGATCTTTCAGGAGAAAGATTTATGTTAATTGAAATTGCTGGGGCAACTCCTAAGGATTTAAACAAATTACTTTCAGAACAAGGAAAATTCGAAGCTAAAATTGCTAATCAAACTGTTTTTGTTGGAGGAGACAAGGACATTGCTTCTGTTGGAAGAGATGCACAAAATGCACGAATTGAAGGCTGTAATCCTACTTCTGATGGAACCTATGTTTGTACTTTCCAGTTTACAGTTACGCTAAGTCCAGAAGCAGCAAAGAAGCACGCAGATATTACTGCTAATATGTCAGTAAATTACACTGATCAAGGAAATTATCTTTCTGATAGGTTAGATTTATACCTAGATGATAGACTAACAGATAGTCTTCTAATTAGTGAAGGATTGAAGGGCAGAGTAACAACTCAAATTGCCATTTCAGGTTCGGGTTCAGGTGCCACTGAAGAAGCTGCCTACGCAGATGCAAAGGTGCAGATGAAACAACTGCAAACAATTCTAATGACAGGTAGTCTTCCCTACAAATTAGAAATAATAAAATTAGATTCAGTATCTCCAACACTAGGAGAATCTTTTACTAACACTATCATGATTGCAGGTATAGCAGCCATATTAGCAATATCTGTGATTATTCTTATTAGGTATAGAAATTTTAAAATTTCATTAGCTCTAATTCTATCTACAGTATCAGAAGTAATCATTCTTCTTGGAGCAGCAGCATTAATCAAATGGAATCTAGATCTTCCAGGAATTGCTGGTATTTTGGCCACAATTGGTACTGGAATCGATGATCTTGTGGTAATTGTAGATGAATCAATACATGATACTTCAATTAACATTAAACAAAGAATTAAGAGAGCATTTGCAATTATTATGGGTGCTTACTTTACAGTTCTAGTTTCACTTCTTCCTCTTATTTGGAATCCAATCACTGGAGGAGCTGCAGGAGCTGGTCTTCTACAAGGATTTGCAATTACAACAATCCTAGGAATTTCAATTGGAGTTTTCATAACAAGACCTGCATTCTCAGATATAATAAAACAGTTCAAGCATAAGGAAGATGTTGCCTAAAATTCATTTTCTCTATGGTCTGATTGCAGCATTAATACTGTTCCTTCTTAATTTAGCACATGTCTGGCAAGCTTTGATATTTCTAGCTGCGACAGTTCTAATGGATTTTGATCACTATATCTATTATGTTCGTAGAAAGAACAAATATAGCCTTAGAGCAGCCTATCACTGGTTCAAGCTGAAAGAAAATTTCTGGAAAATGATTCCTCCCCATGATAGAAAGAAATATTATACTGGGTTTTATATTTTTCATGGATTAGAATGGGTAGCTTTATTTTTCTTATTAGGATACCTATGGGCGAGTTTCTTCTACTTTATAGCTCTAGGAATGTTATTCCATTTATTCCTTGATTGGTTAACCCAAGAAATATCTCTCTATCCCTATCGATTTAAATTTTCAGTTATCTATGATTATTTAAAGTTCAAAAAATTGAGATTAATAGAATGATTGATGAGCTTAGACAGGGTGAATCTGAATTAAGAGGAATTTTCTCTAGATTTAGAAGAAGAGATTTTTCTGGAAATGAAGGCCAAGCAATAAAAAATTCTACATTTCAATTAGCTACTACAATTGTTGCAAAAATTGGTTCTTTAATTTTTACTATTCTAGTTGCAAGAATGCTAATGCCAGAATTGTTTGGGCTCTATAGTCTAGCATTGGGAACTATCATCTTCTTTTCAACTTTTGCAGATTTAGGTGTTGGTTCTGCATTGATTACATTTGTATCCAGAAATATTTCCGAGAAAAAACTAGGTAAAGCAAAATATTATTTCAAGGTATTGCTCAAATACAAAGTAGTATTAATTTTTATTCCAGCAATAGTGCTTTTAGTTTTATCTCGTTTTATTGCTAGTACATATTATAACAAACCAATCTTCTTTGCCCTAGTGGTTGGAGCAATTTATATTCCCCTAAATGGAATGATTAATTTTTTAAATTCAGCATTAAACTCTTTAAACAATTTTAAGGCCCCTTTGATAAGAGAGATTATTTTCCAAATATTAAGAATATCTCTAATTCCTCTAATGATTTATTTATTTCTAAAAACAACTTCTCCATCGGTTTTAGTTGCAATTTTAATTTTAACGCTTTCCTTTTGTTATTGTATAGCCTTAATCTATTTGGCTTTTATCACAAGGAGAAAATTTGCTTTTTTCAAAAAAGAAATGCCTGAAAAAATTTCTCCAGAAGAAAGAAAAAAATTAATTCAATTTTTAATTCCTCTATCAATAACTGCTCTATCTGGTATGTTCTTCGGATTTATTGATACTCTAATGTTGGGTCATTATGTTGACGCTACTAACATTGGATATTATAGTTCTGCCTTTGGTCTAATTGGTGCAGCAGGAGCATTGTTAACCTTTATGGGTTCTGCATTACTTCCAATTTTTTCTAGACTTAAATCTGCTTCTCTGGAAAAAGTTTTTAGAAAATCTGTAATTATCACAACTCTTATCTGTATACCTGCGGCAATATTCACATTTTTTGCAGCAAAGTATATCCTCCTAATTTATGGAGCAGCTTATCTTCCTGCAGTTCCATTATTAAAATTATTTTCGATATTTTTATTAGTTATTCCATTAATAGCTCTATATGAGGCATATTTTATCTCTACTGAAAATACAAAGAATATTGCAATTTTATTGGTTTGCAGTACTGTTCTAAATATTATTCTTAATTATTTTTTTATTAATTATGGTTTAAAGTTTGGAATGTTTGAAGCATTGATTGGAGCAGGAGTGGCTACAATTCTAAGCCGTGCTATTTATCTTCTTAGCTTAACCATATCGAAAAAGATTCTTCTAAAGAACAATAATCTTTAAAAACAACCCGCATGTTAGCAAAACATGGAAAAGAAAAATGCTCTAGTTTGTGGTGCTGGGGGTTTTATTGGAAGCCATCTTGTTAAGAGATTAAAAGACGAAGGATATTGGGTTAGAGGAGTTGATTTAAAATATCCAGAATTTTCTAAATCCGCTGCAGATGATTTTGTTCAAGGAGATTTAAGAGATTATTCAACATGTAGAACAGCTCTTGTTAAAAGTAATATAAATATTAAAGAATTTGATGAAGTGTACCAACTTGCTGCAGATATGGGTGGAGCTGGATACATTTTTACTGGAGTACATGATCTAGATGTTATGCATAATTCTGCTCAAATAAACCTTAATTTTTCTAAATTGCATCCTCGTTTTAAGAAACTATTTTTCTCTTCTTCAGCTTGTGTCTATCCTCAGGATATCCAGAAAGACGTTAATAATCCTGGGTTAAGAGAAGAATATGCCTATCCTGCTAATCCAGATAGCGAATATGGATGGGAAAAATTATTCAGTGAGAGATTATACTTAACAATGCAAAGAAACACAGGAGTGCCAGTTAGAATATCTAGATTTCACAATATTTTTGGTCCAGAAGGGACTTGGAACAATGGAAAAGAAAAAGCTCCAGCTGCAATGTCTAGAAAAGTTGCAGAAGCTTCTAATCCTGGAGAAATAGAAATTTGGGGAGATGGAGACCAGACACGTTCTTTTTTGTATATCGATGAATGTTTGGAAGGAATTAGAAGATTAGTCAACTCAGATTATACAGGTCCATTAAACATTGGCTCTGAAGAAATGATTTCAATCAATAATCTTGCATTAATGGCTGCAGACATTGCAGGTAAATATATTTCTCTAAAGCATATTCCTGGTCCATTAGGGGTGAGAGGAAGAAATTCAGAAAATACCCTAATTAAAAAAGTTTTAGACTGGGCTCCAGATTATCCTCTTAGAAAAGGAATGGAAAAAACATATTCTTGGATTGCAGAGCAAGTTGAGAAGTCTAAATAGGTTTATTTTTTATCTTTGTTCTTTGCTTATTTCTTTTAACACTTCAATAATGCCCTTACCTAAATCCATATAAATATTGTCTGTTATTTTTCGTGGAATTTCTTCTTGGTAAGAATAGGGAGTTATTCTATAATGAGAATTTTTCTTTCCTTTTGAAACTTTAACATTATAATTTATTTTAATTCCACCCAAAATATCATTTATCATGTAAAATAAATCTTTGACTTTAATTGGATGATGTCCAGTGATAATTATTGTTTTATTCTTATGCTCTTTTTCTAAGGCTTTTAGGGTTAATTTTGCAGCATCAATGGCATGGATATATTCTCTTGTTTCGGAACCATCTCCTGGGTAATCTATTTTTCTATTTGTCAGTGCTTGTTGTAAATATCTATAAAGGCTATTCGTCCTTGGAGCTCCGTATCCATAGACTGTTCCATATTGCAAAATAGTATAATCCAATCCAAAGTATTTTTGATAATCTTTGATTAAGGATTCGCAAGACTTCTTTGTTGAAGCATAAATTCCCCCAGCATCTCCCTGAGCATACAGACTACTTGCAAAAACAAATCTTTTAACTTTGTTTTTTGTACAGGACTCCAAGATTATAGTATTACCCAGAATATTTGTTTTTACTGCCTCGAGTGGTTTTTCAATGCATTCTTCTAAATCTGCAATTCCAGCAAAATTGAAGACAATTTTTGCACCCTTTATAGTATTTTCTATTTTCTTTCTATCCAATATTTCTCCCTGAATGAAAGTTATATCTTTTTCAAATTTATCTTTTGGTGCAACAAGGTCATAAACCCATACTTCAAAATTATTCATTAACAATTGTGCAACAATATGCTTTCCTAAAAATCCCGATCCACCAAAAACAACAACTTTTTCATTTTTCATTTTTCATTTTTTCAATAAATGCCGTAGCATTTAATACTGCTCCTAGCTCCATGTCTAATCTACTCTTTTCTGTACAACTTCCAGCATGAGGACTTAGATGGCAATTTTCAAGATTGATTAATTTACCATGATAAGGTTCATCAAGAAAAGTGTCTACTGCTGCCGAAGCAAGAGGATTTGACATTAGCCAGTTAACCAAATCTTCTTCGTCGATGATTCCTCCTCTAGAAGTATTAATTAAGGCAGCTTCATTCTTCATGTAATCAAATTCCCTTTTTGTAATAAGATTTTTACTTTTTTCATCAAGGGGAATATGAATTGTTATAATGTCAGATTCTCTGAGAATTGTTTCTAGACTAGCAATTTGAGAATCATCTAATTCTTTTAATTGATTTTTATCAATATCGTTGACATAAATAGCTTTCGGAGTGAAACCGGATAATTTTTTATAAACTAGCTTCCCTATTCTTCCATAGCCAATAATTCCAACTGTTGATTCAGACAAATCTTTTCCAATGTGTCTTTCCCAGATACCCTGCCTTATCTTTTGATCCATATAAGGAATCTTTCTTAGCATATTTAACATATGTCCCAGGGTTAATTCTGCAACTGCATTTGAGGGGGCATCTGGAGTATTTAGAACAGTTATTCCCTTCCTTGCACATTCCTCAAAGTCTATTCCATCAACTCCTATTCCTACTCGAGAAATGCATTGTAAACTTGGGCAATAGCTCAATGTTTCAAGATCATATTTTTCCGTTCCTGCTAGAATTATCTCTGGGTTAAACTCTTTTAATTCTTTAATCAATTCATCTTTCTTGTATTTTCTTCCAATAGTATTATACCTTACTTCATATCCTTGATTTTGAAGAGTTTGCCTTGGGAGGTTTTCTTTTTCTCCAAAAGGATGGGTGGTAACTAATATTCTAGTCATTAATTAGGGATTTATTCGTATTTTTTAAAGATTTGTATGCTCCAGAAATTGTTCCTAATCTAAGATTTTAGAGAGAGATTCCATAATTTTTTCCAGTTATGTCTTTCATTTTTTGGATGTTTTCCAAGAACAGTTCTGCCAAGGCAAAATCCAATGGTTCGTCAATATCCCATCCTTCAACTTGATCCACTTCAAGCATATACGGATTATTTCCCACTCTTCTTCTATATTCTTTTAATGATTTATTTGTTATTGCGTAAAGGCCAGTTGTTTCAATCATTAATGGAACAGCATCCTGAGATCTTGGAAGATTGCCGGGAAAATAGGTTATTGGTTTATTGTTAAACCAAGCCCAATCATGTTTCTTATTGACAGTAAAAACGGAATCATGTTGAGTTTCTTCGAGAACAGTTATAGCTTTATTTATTGTCTCTGGGCTAAGAAAGGGAGCAGTTGCAAATAATTGAAAGTACATATCTGCATTCACTAAGTCTGCAGGGATGGTAATCATTCTATCCCCAGTAGTTGTTTTGTAAAAATATTCCTCAGGAACAGTTAATATTTCTGCTCCTAAATCTTGAACCTTTTTTTGTGCATCTAGACTGTTTGTTATTACATACACCTTATTTAGATTACTTTTGATGGCTTTTTCAATTATGTGCTGATAAAGGGGTTTATTTCCAAAGATTCTAAAATTCTTTCCAGGCACTCTTTCACTTATTTCTTTAAACGGAATAAATGCCACTGAATGCAATTTTTCTTCTATTGACATAAAATAGTTTTATCTCTAAGGCTTTTAAATATTACTATACTCCAGTTATTTTATCTTGCTCATTATTATCTCTTTGTAATACTGGGAGGTAGGTTTACCAGAAAGATAAAAATTGTTCTTGAATTCATTTTGATAAAACATTTTCCATTTTTGAAAAGTTTGTTGGTTTCGTAAATTAGTAAATGCTTCTTCAAGATTCTCTTCATTTTTGAACGTATCTTCATTATCCCATAAGCTTATGAGATTCTTATCTTCAAATCTAAGAATTGGATTGCCATATCTTAAGGCTTCCATTGCAATAGTTGTATTGTGTAAAATTATAAAATCACTTTCTTCAATTCTTTTCTGAATTGGAATATCTGAACTTACAAAATGTATGTTTTTCGCATCCATTAATTTTTTATAATTTTCCAAATTATCAAACGGATGAACTGAAGGCTCGAAGATAATATCCAAATGTTTTTTTGCAAACTGATTAATTATTTTAGCCATATTCTCATTTGTAGAGGCATCATCAGTTGGAACTGGAAAGAATATCACGCATTTTTTTGGATTAAAACTGTCTTTTTTATTTTCAAATATCTCAGAATATTTAGGGTTACCAACTATTATAAATTGAGATGAAGGAGCATATGTTTTCAATGTCTTGTAAGTTGTATTGCCCCATATAAGGTTATAATCTGAAATTAAGTTTTCTTTTAGCAATTCCATTGGTTGAAAATTGGGATAATCAACAATTAATCCGTGTTGAAGAGTAAATGAAGGGATGTTTCTTTTTTTAGCCAAAAGAGTTAAGATTGCATCTCCTTCAGAAGCTTGAGAGCAAAATGCAATATATGCTCTAGGATTAAATTTATTTAGAATATTCTCAAACTGGCGTATTTCTTGATGTCTCAAATAGGTTCTTGCAATAAAGAAGTGATAATTTTTATTCAAAATTTTTTTTAGTTTATTTTTTTTGAATAATCTCATTAGCTTAATAATCAAAAAAATATTTGGAAAGTTTAAAGAATATTTTAATATAGATTTTTTATTTTTGTATTCAAAACAATCGATTAATATTAATTCTTTTTTAGAAAATGCTTCTATAGATTTATTAAATAGTTCTAGATGATCCTTACGGTTCCAAAAGTATGAGGCCAAAATGCCTTTTTCTTTTCCTAAAATTGGAAAGTTATCTTTGATAAAAAAAGATTTTATAATAAAACTAAATCTTTCTTTTTTTGTTCTATGCTCTTGATTTCTATAATAGGTGTAAACGTCATTTGCCATAATCGGCCATAGATTCAACCCATGATAATTCATATTTAGATAAAAATCTTTCATTGTTTTAATATAAGGGATTCTTTCATTCCAAAGTTTTTCCATCAATTTATCTAGTTTCATTGCTTTAAATTGTTTATTCCTGTGGAAAGAAAGTGTGATTTAAGAATAATAATCCTTAAAAGCATTAAATTAATCCTATTTTCATGAAATTAAACTTTGGTTGTGGTAGAGATGTTAAAAGTGGGTTTTATAATGTGGACATTCAAAAGGGTCCAGGCATTGACAAATCCTTTGACTTTGAAAAAACTCCCTATCCTCTAAAAGATAATCTTTTTGAGTATATTCTGATAAATCAGGTTATAGAGCACATAGGCAATCTTCCTGCAGTTTTTGATGAATTGTATAGAATATCTAAGAATAAAGCAATAATAGATATTAGGACTCCCTATGTTGGGAGTAAGTCTGCCTACTATGACCTAGGGCATAAATCTTTTTTTAATGATAGGTCTTTTACATCTATTTGTGGTACAGATTTCTATAATATAAAGAATAATAACAAGGAAAGATTTAGAATTAAAGAAATGGAGCTTGTTCCGCAAAGATATCTTAAATGGCTGGATAAAAGGATTTTGAAGCTTTTGGCAGTTTTTCTAAATAATATCAATGTTCAAATTAATGTTAAAATAGAAGTAGTCAAATAAATACTTTTTAAAATAGAGTTTTCTTTTATTTATAATGGTAGTGTCCAAACAGTTTCAAACACCAGTTTTGTTTATAGTCTTCAATAAGCCAGAATCAACTAAGCTAGTTTTTGAAGAAATAAAAAAAGCAAAGCCAAAACATCTATATATTGCAGCAGATGCTCCGAGAAAAAATAATGAAAAAGACAAATTTGCTTGTACGGAAGTTCAAAAAATTATAAAAAATGTAGACTGGCCATGTAATGTCAAATATCTTCTTCGTAAAGAAAATTTAGGATGTAAAATAGCGGAAAGTTCTGCAATGGACTGGTTTTTTGAAAATGTTGAAGAAGGGATTATTCTAGAAGATGACTGTCTCCCAGATCAAAGCTTTTTTAAATTTTGTTCAGAATTATTAGAGAAGTATAGATATGATGAAAGAATAATGCATATTTCTGGGAATAATTTTCAAAGGGGATTTAAGAGAGATAGCTATTCTTATTATTTTTCTAAATATTGCTACATCTGGGGGTGGGCAACTTGGAGGAGAGCTTGGGAGAAATATGATGTGAATATAAAAATTTATCCAGAGCTAAAAAAATTGGGTTATTTAAAAAATCTATATCCAAATATAATCGAAAGATTAAATCACAAATCTTCTTTAGATTTGTGTTATTATAAAAATTTTAATACTTGGGATTTTCAATGGAATTTTTCTGTTTTAGCAAATAATGGTCTCTCTATAGTTCCAAATAAAAATCTTGTTCAGAATATAGGGATGATTTCTGGAGCAACTCATATGACCTCATTTGACAAAGAACGTTCGTTAAAGGCAGAAACAATGGGCTTTCCACTGGTTCATCCAAACTTTATGGTTCAGAATGAAAAATTAGATAAAAGATATTTTAGATGGACTCTTTTTAAAAAAGTAAGAAATTTTTTATTAAGAAAAACTGGTTTAATAAAAATCTTTAGGATTAAGTGAGATTATTTTTCCTTTTTTATTTGAAAGTTCTGCAAGTTCAATTAATTTAACTATTTGAAATCCGTTTAATGCATCTGCTACAGGTTTTTCATAGCCCGCAATACTTTTTACAAAGTTTGAGCATTCTTCTTCAAGTGGATTTTTTTGAACAAATGGGATAATCTCATCTTTTTTATCAAATCTTCGCATCATGAGCTTATTTCCTGTATCATCATTAAATATTAAATTTTTATCCCCCCAGATACTTAATATTCTTTCTCTTGCTTTTCCAAAATTATCAACTTGTATTTCTGCGTTAAATTTAGGATACTGTAGGTGTATCCTCCATAAATCTTCATTTTTACTCTTTTCATTTATTGAATAGATTTCTTCAGGCATTTTATCTGCAAGGTAATTCATCATAGAAATATCATGGGGAGCAAGATTCCATAAGGAATTAATTGGATTGCGCGTTGCCCCAGATTTAATTCTCCTAGAAAGAACATAATTAACTTTTCCTAGCTTTTCTTTTTCTAGAATATCCCTTAATTCTATTAGCGCAGGATTATAAAGAAAAACATGTCCCACCATTAAGGTTAAATTTTTTTTATCCGCCAAGTTTAGAAGTTCCAGTGCTTCTTGTGAATTTTGAGTAAATGGCTTTTCCACCAAAACATTTTTTTTATGTTCCAATGCTTCTCTAGTTAGTTGATAATGGGTTTCAGGAGGAGTCGCGATTATTATTCCATCTATGCTGGAATCTTTTAATATCTCTTTATAATCAGGGGTGAATTTTTTATCTTCAAGATTTATATTCGGTCTTTTCAAATCGCAAATAGTTATCAGTTTACTATCTTTAACTTTTTCAAGTGTCTGGATATATTTAGAACCCCAATATCCGCTACCAATTAAACCGAGATTTATCATCCTAAAATTCCATCTTGTTTTAATCTTGATGTAAATTCTTCAGCGATTAATGGAGCAGAGATGAATTTACCTTCCAGAATAGAATAAACTCCAGGAAGAGAATCATGTTTTTTTATTCTAGTTGTTCTAGAATCTCCTCTAGCTTCTAGAGGAATTGGTCTTGCTCCGTAAAGGGATTTAACATACTTCAAATTATCTACAAAAGGGAAATATTTTCTACAATGATCCAATATTGCTTCTTTATTAGATTTTATTAAAGAATTCTCTAACAGATATCCTTCTTTTTGCTCTATAACCGAGTTAATAACATCATAGATAAGATATGATTCTTTTTTTTCATCCGAAGCCAAAGGCATTAGAGAAACAAATTTTCCATCCATAATTGTAAGAGGAGGCAAAGGAGTTTTACTTTTAACTACCAAAACTTCTGTTTTTTGAAGTTTGTATTTAACAAAATCATTTTCTAAACCAAGTGCTTTCATAACATTATTTGCATACGCATAAGTTGAATTTAGAATAATGTCAGTTGGTTCTTCTTTTATGACATCTAAATTTCTTATTAATAATTTATAATCTGTTGCATTTGAATTTAATCCGACTATCTCTGAATTAGTTTGTATCTTAATTCTCATCTCTTTTGTTTCATCTTCTAATTCTTTTCTTAATATAGTTAAATTAAAAATTGGCTCTGGAACATTGAATCCATTTATTACGCTCCCTTCTCTAATGAATTCATCCGAAGGAATTTCTGTTTTATATGGAAGGTTTAATTTATCGCAGAAATCCCTGAACTCTTCAAATGAAAGCTTTGAACTGCCTTCATCAATTAAATAATAATTGTCTTTCGGATAAAATAATACTTTTGGATATTTAGTAATAAAGAAATCCAAGCCTCTACTACACTCTAATGCAGTTTCACATGATCTTGGATAATGATAACCCATGTGGGCTCGATTGTGCGTTGATCCTGATGTTCCGAGTAAAATTTCCTTTTCTTTCTCAAAAATTGTTACTTCTAATCCCTCTTTCGCCAATGCAATTGCAGAAGTAAGTCCATGGATTCCCCCCCCAATAACTGCTGCTTTCATTTTTATTTTGTTTTGAACCCTTCTCTCTTTTGTTTATCATAAATATCCCTCCAACATCTTTGAGAAAATTTATCATAGGTGTTATCTAGTGGAAGATTTATTAAAAAAGGTACCAATGGCCTAATGATTGGGTAGGAGATAGTAGCCATAGCTAACTTTTGCATTCTCTGCATTTTTTTCCAATCTTTATCATAAGGGTAGTTTACTCTAAATCTACTAAAATCTTCAGAGATAATTGCCTTTTCTACTTCATCTCCGCCTTCTTGAAAGAATTTCGTTCCAGGATAAGGATGGAATATCTGAGTAAATGCTACATTCGCTTTTATCTTTAAATTTATATCAAGACTTTTCCAGGAGTCTTCTAGTGTTTCTCCGGGCAAACCAAACATAATGTATGTATTGAACGGCATGTTCTCTTTTTTTAATACTTCAACCCCCTTGAAAATTTGTTCATCACTTAATTTCTTACCCAAGACTCTATTTCTTAATGCTTCATCTCCAGATTCTATTCCTACCGCAACTCCCAAACAGCCCATTTCTTTCAATTCACTTACCATAGAAGGATTCTTGGAGATATAATCTAATCTTAGAAGAGCATAGAAGGGTAAATTAACTTCTTTCATGTATAATTCCTTGAAACTTTTTAGCCATTTCATATTTAATCCAAAAATATCATCCTCAAAGGATATACTCTTGAAGTCTTTAAACTTTTGAGCTTCTTTTATCTCTCTAATTACTTCTTCTGGGTCTCTAACTCTAACCTTTGGTCCAGGCATCTCTTCTTCTTTATATAATTCTTTTAATCCATAATTAAAACAGAAATGGCAATCGAAGGGGCATCCTCTAGAACACATGACTAATAAATCGCTACTCTCCATTACCCCCTCAACCCCTCTGTAAATATCTCTCTTTGGTAATGGAATTTCTTCTTTGGATAACGGTTGTGCAAGATGATTTTTATGAATTTTATCTCCCTCTTTTACCCAAAGAGAGGGAATATCATAGATTCCTTCTTTGTTCTCTAATCTGTTAAGGAGTGTTTGTACAGACTTCTCTCCTTCCCCCCTGCACAACGCGTCAAGGCTGGCCTCTTCAATTATTTTGGTGTAGAAAGTTGGATGCGGCCCTCCAGTCAAAGTTAATAAATTTGAATCAATACTTTTTATCTTGTCAAATGTTTTAACACCCCAAAAATGATCCTTAGTCATTAATGGAACTCCCACAACCTGAGGATTAAACTCTTTTATCTTTTTTTCTAAAGAATCTCCATCCTCATAGACTATAACTTCTGATTCATGAGTCTTAGAGATATAGGAGGCTATTGCCATCACACCGTTCAATTCTCTTCCTTCCCTTTGAACAAATAGGATTTTGGCCATTTTTTACTCAAAAAATTTATCTTTCTTAGCAAAATTTGATTTAAAAGTATTTATATTCTTTAAATGAACTATCTCTTTTGAAGAGATTTGGGTCATCTTTAAAAATAATCCAATTGTTAAAAATAAATGACAATGCCTGCAAATAAAGTATTAATTGTTGGAGGGCCATCTACGGATGGATTTCCCTTATCTTTCTGGGAAAAGCCAATTAAATCTAATTGTAATAATTTTCTTTATTTTCCCCTAGAGAAAATAAACCTAGAAAAAGGTGGACCGAAGACCCAAAAAATATTGTTAAACTTAATAGAAAAAGAAAAACCAGAATACATGATGATGTTTCATAATATGTTTGCAGACTTAGATCTATTAAATTTTTTAAAAGATCTTAAAAATCATTCTCCAAAAACCAAAACTATCCTTTATGCGGGAGATGATGATACGGCTTTCAATTCTTCTAGATATTTAGCCTTATTTTTTGATTATACTTTTGTATTACAAAATGATTATCTTAAAAAATATAAACAAGATGGATTAAAGAATATTCTTTTTGTTGTACAATTAGATAATGAAAGATTAATCCCTATGCATATTGAAAAAAAATATGATGTTTCTTTTATGGGGGCTCCAAAAGCAGACAGGAAGGAGATGATTGAATTTTTGATTAAAAATAATATTCCAATTTCTATTTTTGGATCTCCAGCCTGGAAAAAATATCCTAAATTGCGTCCTTTTTATCGTGGGCTTGTTGATGCTGCAGATTATCCAAAAGTTATCAATCAAACAAAAATAAGTTTAGTCTTGTCTAAAAATGGTGCAGGAAAATTGCATTTAAAAACAAGATTCTTTGAGAATAGTGCTTGTGGTTCTTTTTCTTTGGTGGAGTATTCCCCCCATTTAAAAGAAATTTTTTCCGAAGGGAAGGAGATTATCTTTTTTAAGAATAAAGAAGAACTTCTAAAAAAAATAAAATATTATCTTTTAAGAGAAAAAGAACGTGAGAAAATAGCTAGAAATGTTCATCTAAAAATTGAGAGAAATTTTAATGTTACTACGTGCATGAGTAATTTTTTTGAAAGAAATAAAAATAATTTTTTTTCTTTTGGGCTCCCAAAAATTAAATTTTCTTTAATTAATATTAATCAAGGAATAATAAAAAAATCTAAAAGCGAGATTGTTAATTTAGTAAAAAGTTATGACTTCGTATCTTTTTCTAAGGGAAGAGTTTCATCTTCTCTGTTTAAAAATTATTTGCAAATCTATTCTCTTATAAAAAATAAATTGCAGATAAGCTGTTGTGACTATTATCTGAACTCACCTTTTTTAGGGGATTATGGTAATTTTCGATATGACTGGGGGAACAAATTTGAATTTAGAAAGTTTAAGGATTTATTAAATATAAATCAGATAGTGGTATCTAAAGAATTTTTCATTAAAAATTTAGATTTAATAAAAGAGAATTATCAAATAGGTACCGCAAATTTTGTTAACGAAACCAATACAGCATTTGTATCCATCCCGCTAGTTTCAGTAAGAGAATTCAAAAAGGATTTTTTTGAGAATAAGGAACTGTTAACAGAAGACTTTTTTCTTTTCATAGAAAATTGTATTCCAAAAGAAAAAATCCAATAAAATTGTTTCTTTATTTCTTGGCATTAATATTAGAAATAGTTCTAGGTAAAAAGTTTATTTTAAAATTACTAAGAGATAAGATTAATTCTTCTTTAAAACATAAAAAATAGATTGTGGTCTAACTTTTTCAAAAACATTCTTTGCATGATATTTATTATTCCAGAAAAATATTTTACTAAACAGATAATCCATCCAGATTACAATCTTTGAATTACTTATTTCTCCTTTTCCAAAGTTTAGTCTTCTTGTTGTGGGAAAAAGAACTTTTTCTTCAGAAAGTATTATTAGATTGTTTTCTTTTATTATTCTCCTAAATATCTTTAGAGGAATTCCTCTTTCTCGTTTGGTAAGCCCTTTTCTTTGGGAGCTCCAATCTCCCATAGACACGATTGGTTCTCTTAGAAGTATAATGCCGTCTTTTTTTAGAACTCTAGTTAGTTCTTGCATGACAAAGCTGACATTGGGTATATGGTGAAGTACTCCCAAACATGTGACTAAATCAAAAGAGTTTGATTTAATTTTTAATTTTCCACTAATCGAGGGAGTTAGATATTTTACTGGTTTGCCTTTAATTTCTTTAACTCTTAATTTTTTTGAAGGTTCTACAATTGTAATATTTTTAACTTTATTTAGGATAGGAATAATTTCTTCTCCAGTAGCACTGCCAAAACTAAGAACATTTTCGAAGCTTCTAATTTTTTTTATCTTATTGTATCCATAAAATTTGTTTAATTCGTGATATGCATAAGAATAATTAGAGGAATCAACTAATCCCGAATATCCCTCTTTTTCATCTTCAAACCATTTTTCTATTTCCTCTTTAGAAAAATCATCTTCCCAAAGTTTTTCACCAGAAAAATATTCTCTCATATTTCCTTCTCGATAATTTTTAATAATTTTTTAGAAACGGTATTAATGTTATACTTCAAATTAAACTCTGCTTTTATCTTTTTACTCTCGCTTTTTCTTTTACTAATTTTGATAATACTGTCTGCAAACTTTTTTATTTCTCCTTTTTTGACAACTTCTCCAAGAACTTTATTTGAAATCATTTCTTTTATGGCTCCGTTATCATATGCCACAACAGGAATGCCTGCTCTAAATGCTTCTAATACCACTACCGGAAAGGATTCGTTCTTATAGCTAGTGGGAAATATTAATAAATCTGAATCCTCAAAAATTTTATTTTTCTCTTCACCATAGATTGATCCAGCATATTTGCAATATTCTTCCAATTTCCTCTCTTTGAGATAATTTTCCCATTCTTCCTTAAATTTAGTGTCTGTCCATGGTCCAGCAAAAATCATTTCAAAATTAATCTTCTTTTTCAATTCATCGGCGATTTTAAGTGCATCCAATGCACCTTTTTCTTTTATCATATTTGAGATAAAGAGTAATTTAATCGGCTTCTTATCGCTTTTTTTGTTTTCGCCGAATTTCTTATCCTCTATCCCATTTGGAAGAACAAAAACATCCTTCTTATCAAAGAAAGATTCAACTTCCGGATAAAGCAGGTTTGAGAGGATAATTATTTTAGTATCCTTAAAAATGAATTTAGAATAAGCATTGTTAGTTAAATTTCTTGCATGTAGGTGGAAGAGAATTTTTCTTCTAAAAACCTTACTTAGAAGCACAAGTAAGCTGTCTCGATAAAAAGCAATTCCATTAGGAGCAATTTCAAAATAAACTAATTTTGGTCTAAAAAACAAAAGATTGGAGATTGTTTTAACCGGGAGGAATAGATTCCAAAATAGTTTTCTCAGATTAAGATTACCTATTTTTTCAGTATTCTCCGGATAATTAATTTTAATTCTTTTAATATTAAAGTTTTTGTCTTCTTTTATCTTATTAAAATATATTTCATTCATTACTGCTGCGCCATGAACAGGCGGAGGAAATCTCCCAATAAAAAGAATTTTGTTCATTGTAAGTCTACTTCTTTCAAATATTTAAATGCAACAAAGCTTCTCCAAGCCTTCTTTTTTGTATGATTAAAATCGGTTATCAGTCTGTAAAGCCATTCAATTCCAAGTTTTCTAAAAAATTTAGGAGCTCTTTTTTTCTTTCCGATTATAAAATCTAGGCCCGCCCCAATATTAATATAACTCTTTGCCTTTGACTCGCTAATTAATCTTGCAGTGAGAATATTCTGTTTTGGACATCCAAGACCAATCCAAACAAAATCAATTTTTTTACTGTTGATAAGGCTGTTCATTTTTTTTATTTCTTTTTCTGGAAATTCATTCCCTTTAACGTAGGGAGGGTTATAGCTAAACAGATCTTTTCTTCTAAGGTAGCTGAAATTTTTTAAGAGAACTTCTAAATGTTCTTCTTCGCTCCCAATGAACAGATGTTTCTTATTCTTCATTAATTTATTCTCAAAAAACATCTTGATAAAGTCTGGACCTGAGAGTCTCTGAATTATCCTTAATTTTTTTATAGATAAAAAGAAGGTTAAAATAAAACCATCTATAAAATTAAAATTATCTTCATTGAACGTATTATTAAATTCTTGATTGTTGTGGAATTGGTAAAGGTCATGAGAGTTTAAGAAATTAATAACCCGCGGATTGCGTTTCTTAAAAACCCCTGAAATATCCTGGAATTGATTCAAAATTAACTTTTTCATTAAATAGAATTGCCTAGGATTCTTTATAAAATTTGTTGAATTTCTAGAATTATATTGCAATCCAATCTTTTGGAAGAACGTTATCCTCAACTTTTACATCATTAAAATGTGTAAAATTTTTTGGAGCAATAACTATCTTTTTGGGATTATCATTAAGATAACCTGCCCACCAACTAAGAGCGCTGTTTCCTAAAATGTTGTGTTTACAGTTTTTCATAAGTTCAAGCACTTCATATCCTCCCAGAGAGCCGTCTTCTATAAACGCTAAGTTTTCTCCAAAATTGAGATTTTTTTTACACCATTCTGGATCATCAGAAAAAAGATATATTCTGGGATTTTTTACTTTTTTCATTATGATCTCTACTGCTTGTCTATAATATTCTTCTCCTAGAATATAGGCATTTTTTAATTTTAATACATCTCCTCTTCTAACTTGTATGCTAACAGAATTTTCCTTTTTTATGCTATCTAATTCTTTTCTAATTTTGACTAAATTTTCTTCCTGCAGCGTAAACTCTTTTCTTATAATTGGAATAATCTTCTCAAAAAACTTTTCTCTTCCAAGATATCCTCTTAAATAGGAATTATCCGGAAGATTAAAAAAATCTTCCAGTGAGCCATGACTTGGAAAATAAATAACATTTCTATCAAAAAGTTTGTATTTTCTTAACATCTTATCAATAGGTCTAAATCCAGTTTTTAAAACAAATTTTCTCACTTCTTTTTTTGTTGCTTCTTTCGCAGAAATATTAAATCTTCCTAGCTCAAATTCCCACAAGCCTCCGTATTTTTCCCATCTTGGCCATCCTCTTAGATAAGAAGTATCCAATTTTAATTCTGTTTTTTTGTGCTTTGCCAATGCAAGTGCAGCAGCATAAACATACATAGAATTTCCTAAACCTCTTCCAATCTCAGCTATTATCATTTTATTGCTTCTACATTTAGACTCATTAAATATCCATTTTCTTTATCAAAAGGTTTTTCTTTTGTTGGGATAAAATCTTTGTTTGGTAGATATGATTGTGAATGGTCATCTATTGAGTTGTGGGGGGAAGTAGTTTTCCAGTCATATCTTTTGATCCCGTTAAAACCTACAGATTCTAGCATACTTTTCAAATCAGAGAAGTCATAGGTTGTCTTATGATAAATAATTTTTCCAGTTTCTCCACCTTTCATTCCCATTTCCATTCTTCCATAAAGTGGTCCCAAAAAATTTGTAAGGGGAAATTTATTTTCTAAATAATTTTTTGCCATAGCTTCAAAATCTGGAACCGCCATACGTAAAATTCCTTGAGGTTTCAGAACTCTATGCCATTCTTTTAGTACATTGAACCCTTCTTCTCTATCAAAGTATTCAAAAACATGAGAATTGTATATCAAATCTACAGAATTTTCAGGATAATCTAATTTTGTTATGTTATGACCTATAACATGAGGATAATTTCCACCATCTATATGAACCCAATCTTCTCCAAAATTTCTCCATCCGCATCCTAAGTTGAGTTTTATCATTTTCTTTTATCTTTTTAGGGGTTTATATTTTTATTGCCTCTTCATAAATCCTTTTTAATTCTTTATTTCTTTTCTTTATAGAAAACTTTCCATTTTTTATTTCATTTAGACAATTTTTAGACATCTTTTTTCTTAGTGTAGTATTTTTAATTAATAGCTCTGTTTTTCTCTCTATTTCATCTATGCAAGGTAATTTTAATTCTTCTAAATCTTTAGTGCTCCAGTTTATTGGTTCTTCGATTACAAATCCTGTTTTTCCTTCTGTGATGATTTCTTTTCTAGAATGCCCGCCCACAGTTACAACTGGCAGTCCAAATGAAAGTGCTTCAGTTAGCTGAAATCCAAAAGTGTCCGTATAAGAAGGATAAACAAAAATATCTGCCTGAGGATAAACTTCCTCAAATAATTCCTTTTGTGGAACTAATCCCAAAAACTTTATTTTTTTATTATCTGAGTATTTTTCTAAAACTTCAGCAGGCACATCAGAAACAATTAGGCCTTCAACATTTTCATATTTTCTAGTTAATCTATCAATAACTTCCAATGCATGTAATCCTCCCTTAAAATAAAATCTCCTTGCAGAGAAGAGTAATCTTATTTTCTTAGATTTAACCTTGGTAAACTTGTGTTCCGGAATTCCAGGATATAGAATAATGGTTTTGTCTTTCGCCTCAGGTAATTCTTTAATAATAGAATCGTAGGACCATTTAGTCCAAGCTAAAATTTTTTTGCAATATTTTGAATTAATTATATTCACAACCTTCGCTTTATTTTTTACTCTTCCTGCAGCCCAAAATTGATTAACATATTCTATGTCTGTAACCCAATTTTGCTTATTTAAGCTCATACAATGTGCGCAATGAATTAAATCATATTCTTTTGCATTTTTTGTTAAATGGGCATTAGCCAATCCTGGCATTAATGCTCGGATAGTTTTTTTAATCAAACTTTTTATTTTATTATTTATTTTTAATCTGGATTTTGTTTGTATAAGCTGAAACTCCTTTGCATTTGCATATTCAACATTTGCAGGAGGATTTTGTCTAAGGTAGAGATAATATGGAGAATCCGAATATTTCCAAGGTTTTTGTAAATAAATATTTATTTTTTTCATTTTTTTAGTGCTATCTCTAAAAAGTCCTTAACATAGGGATGAATCTTTCTTTTTATTTTTTTATATTCTTCCCGATTGATGATAATAGGTTCTCTGTGAAGGTCATTTAATTTTAATTTTCCTCTTCCTACAGCACTAAACACTAGGGTAGGGGTATCTGTTCCTTTATTATGTGCAAAAGGTCCAGTTCCAAAAAAATGTCTGCCAATGCCGATAAATTTTATTCTTGATATTCTAAGTCCGCATTCCTCTTTTGCTTTTATCTTTAGGGAGTTTTCAATGGTCGTTCCTCTTTCAACTCTGCCTCCTATTGGCCATAAAAGGCCCTTTCCAGGAGCTTTTTCTCTAGTTACCAATAAAAACCCACCTTTGTATTTTATAAACACATCATGGCATATAATTGGTAATTTTTGATGCATAATTACATATTCAGATTCTGGAATTCTCTCTGTCTTTAATTTTTTTATATTGACTCTGCCATTTTCATCAAAAGGATATTCTTTGTACATAGATTATATAAGAAAAATTAGTTTTTAAATTTAAATTATTTCTTCTTATTCATAAATTCATTTAATGAATCAACCAGCCATCTTAATTTTGGATCCTTTTTATCCATTACTTTTTCCTCGCTAGTTATTCCCCATTCTGAAACAATAGAATCTTCCAGAGCAATAAAAGCATGAGCCTTATTTGCAGGAATTAATCCAGAATTTCCAGCACTTAAAATATGTTCTTCTTCTCCACAAATGTATCTAACCTTTCCATTAATAACTACAAAATATTCATCGTTAGAATGTAAACATCCGCCTCTTGCATAGCCTTTATTTATTCCCATGAATGTATACTCTTTGTTTTCAGATAGTAAATCTTTTACCAAATAGATAGAACCCCTCGCATCTTCATGTATCTTTTCTAAATTCATTTTCTGTAAAACTCCTTTACTTTATCAGCAACATATGAAATATCTTCTTTTGCCAATGCGGGTCCATTTGGTAACCAGAGAGCATTATTAGAAATATCTGAAGCTACCGGAAAAGTATGATCATTACCCTGATTTTTGTAAGGAGGATTCATATGCAATGCTGGCCAACATTCTCTTGCATAAATTTCATTCTTTTTGAGATAATCAACAAGCAATGTTCTATCCTGAGTCATAACATCTATCCATAACGGAATTTCTCCCTTCATTAATGGGAAGAATGAAACTTCTTTCACATTTTCTAATTCAGAAAAATACTGTTCTCTTTGTTCTAATAGCATTTTTTTTCTAGTTTCAAGTTTTTCAAATTGCCCTAGAGCCAGCGCTGCGGATAAATCATTAAACTTTAGATTGTACCCTGCTTCTTGATGCAAAAATTCTTTATTACTTAATCTTCCAAAATCTCTTAATCTTTTTATTTTTTCAAAATATTCTTCATCATTGGTAACAATAATTCCGCCTTGTCCAGAAGTTATTATTTTGTTGGACTGTAAAGAATAAACTCCAACTTTCCCAATTGTTCCAAGATAATTTCCATTAACATCTCTAGACCCAAGAGCTCCTGCAGCATCCTCAATTATTGTTAAATCATATTTTTTTGCAAGTTTTTCTAGCCCATCCATATCTGCAGCTCTTCCAAGAGTATGTACTGGAATAATACCAATTGTATCTTCCGTTATTCTGTCTTCTAAATTTTGGATATTCATTGTTCCATTGCTGGGATTTACATCAACGATTATAGGGGTGCCCCCAGCCCATTCAACTGCTGTTGCAGTTGCGAGCATTGTTAAATCTGGAACAATTACTTCAAAATTTTTTTTCTTTTTAATTTCTGCATCTGCTTTTACTGCTAGAAAAAGTCCGGCTGTAGCATTTGTAGTAATAATAGCATGTTTTACTTCAAGGTAATTTTCTATTTTTCTCTCGAGTTCTTTTGTTCTTGGACCTTCATTTACATAATTCTCGTGAATAACATCTAGAACAATTTTTTCTTCTTCTTTGTCAAATCTTGGTTCATACCAATTTATTCTTTTCATTTTTTACTCATTAATTCTTTTCCTAGTGCTAAATAATATGCATCTTCTTCTTTAGAGTCTATAGGAACAATTCCCTTTTCTTGCATTTTTAATTTTAAATCTGCTGCAAGCATTAAACTAACTAAATCCTTAAACTTGGTTTTTGGTTGCCATCCTAAGATTTTTTCTGCTTTTGAAGGATCACCCAAAAGTGCAGGAACTTCTGCAGGCCTTTTATAATTATCACTTACTTTAACATAATCTTGCCAATTTAATCCAAGAAGATTAAAAGATTCATCTAAAAATTCTTTTATGTCATGAGTTTCTCTTGTGGCAATAACAAAATCATCTGGTTTTTCATGCTGTAATATTCTCCACATTGCTTCAACATATTCCTTTGAAAATCCCCAATCTCTTTTTGCTTCAAGATTACCTAGAGAGATGTTCTCTTTATTTCCAACAACAATATCAGCAATTCCAGTTGTAATTTTTCTTGTTACAAAGTTCAATCCTCTTCGTGGGCTCTCATGATTAAACAAAATTCCATTTGCTGCAAAAATACCATAAGCATTTCTGTATAATCTTGTTAAATGGTATGCTGCCAACTTTGAAACTCCGTAGGGACTTTGAGGCAACATTGGAGTATTTTCATTTTGAGGAGGAGCAGAAATTCCAAACATTTCACTTGAAGAGGCTTGATAAAACTTAGTTGGAAGTTTCATATCTCTAATTGCTTCTAAAATTCTCAATGGTCCCAGGGCATTAAAGTTTAATGTAGATTCTGGATTTTCAAAACTAATTCCAACATGGCTTTGAGCTCCAAGATTATAAATTTCATCTGGTTCTATTTTTTCTAAAGCATTTCTTATACTTGTTCCATCAGATAAATCTGCATATAGTAAATAAAATGGAGAATCTTTTGTTTTTCCAAACTTTTCATCATAAATATCTAGATGGTCAATTCTTTTAGTATTTGGATTACTAGCTCTTCTCACAATTCCTCTAACAAAATAGTCTTTCTCTCTCAGGAGTTCTGCAAGATAACTTCCATCTTGTCCAGTAATTCCAGTTATTAATGCTACTTTTTTTCCATTATACATAGCTTATTTTCGTTGTTTTTCCTTTATAAAGTTTCTTGCACTCGAGCGCATATCTCATTTCAGAACAATAAGCTCAAATTCTATCTCCGAAGAAGGTAGAATCCATGCAAAGAATCTGCAATAGAATTCTTGATTAAAATTAATCAATGGATTGAGAAGAAAATTAAGTTTTTTTGCTCTACCAATGGCAAAGTTAATTTTTACTTTATTAACTTCAAACATATCCTGTTTTGCATTTACTTCATGGCTGTAGTTGCCTTTTTTGAAATAATTGAATGTAAATGGACTAAAGAATCTTACATGTGTTGGATCATTAAACTGTCCCCAGGAAGAATAGAATGGAGTTTTAATTTTTATTCTGGTTCCCTTTTTGCAAATTCTATAAAACTCATGCATTAATGGAATAAAATTAGTTATATGCTCTAGAGTATGATAAATTAATATTTCATCAACTGAATTATCTTTGAATGGAAGCTTTTTTTCTAAATCAACCACTTTATCTGGCTTAACTTCTGGAGAAAGATCACAATTGATATATCCTGTTTTTCTATCATTTCCACATCCAAGATTTAATTTTATTAATTTTTCTGCCATTTTATTTTTAATTAAATAAATAATCTAATCCCCCAAATTTCGCAGGTGGGCTTCTACTAAATAACTCATTATGAGTTTCGGTATTTGGAGGATAATCAACGCTCCAAATCTTTATTGGTCCTCTAAATCCATTATAATAAACAATTTCTGCATTCATTCCTTGCATCTTTAGATAATCTGAAACATAATCACTTTCTATATGTGTAATTTTTAACGTAGGATATTGATTGAATGGATCATTCATTAGGTAAAGTCTTGCGTATAAACCTTTTTGAACTTTTGGAGATAGATAAATTCCTGCTCCAAATGGCTTTACAGAAGCTCCACCCTGTGTGTTCTGGTCAAGTCTTGGTACAATCATTAGAACAGCATCTACCCCTGAACCAAAGTCTTTTATTTGGTTATTAATATAAATATATCTTAGCGGAAGTCTATACTGTTTATTATTATAAGAATAAACACCTTCTGGTTGAGAAATTATACTATTGTTCCCCTGTTGAGTCATTGTCACAATTGCTCCAAGGAAATAAGACTTATAACTAGGTCTTTGAGCTGAGTCATATGTAGGTCCTGGTAAAAATGTTCCATTATAGTTAATGTCTTCATCAACTATTGTTCCAAATGAATAAATTGTCTTAATACTAGTTGCAGTTTCAATTGTTTGTTTGTCATCTACTGTTCCCATGGCAGGGAAAGAAAATCTATCGTATTCTTCATTACTTCCAATTTTAGAATAAGCACCATACTTTCCAAAATCAGTTGCATCAATCAATAAATAAGAAACGTTCCAAGTTTTCATATAACTTAATGCGGTTATAGGACTAGGAGTTGTAAGAATATATCTTCCAATAAAATGGTCTGCTCCATTTCCTCCTGCATGTCCCCCATCTGTCACAGTTGGTCTATGAGCTATAGTTTGAATCCAATATCCATAATCCCACCAATGAACAAAAATATCTTTAGGAGAAGTATTATCTCTCATCCATTTAAGAGAATTTTGCCATTGATAATCTGTAGAAGAGCCAATGTATTTTGCTTGAGTTGAAATAACTGTAATATTCTGATACAACTGCACGCCTGCAAATACTATCAAAGCAATAGACAGTATGATTAAAACAATTTTAAAAGTTTCATCCTTCACTTTTCCACTATAACTTAAAAATTCTTTAATTGCATAGGCTCCTCCAAGAACAACAAATGGAGTTATTAACAAGAAAATTCTCACAGCACTTCTACCATTTACCAATGTGAAAAACATTAGGGATATTAGAAGATAAAAAGTATAATCATTTTTGAATTTACATTTTGCAGAAGTTATGAATAATGTTACAAAAAAGAATATCAAACCAGACAGATAGAATAATCTACTAATTGTGTTTTCTCCGTTTAAAACACCTGAAGAAGATATTCTACTAAACAAAATTGAACAAACTAGATAAATCCAAGAGAAACTCATTATATATTTGTATTTTTTATCTTCAATGTTTTTGGTTAATTCAATTCCTAAAAAGATTAATCCAATAATAAATAGATAAAAGATTCCTGCACTTGTTTGATTAACCCAATCAGTTAGATAGGGTTGTGAATTTTCCGCAACGGTTGATTCAAGTCTACTTACTCTGCTTCCGAATGGAAATAATAATTTATACCAAATATCTGAAAGTACAGTTACAATATTTCTTCCGATGAAAAACAATCCAATCGAACCTAGAACTCCAGTAATTATTAAAGAATAAATTTTTTGATATTGTTTCTTAATTTTTTTTAATAGATGTTCTTTCTTTAGAATTTCTCCAAATAAAATGTCAACTATCATAAATGCAAAGATAAAAGGCACAATGAGCCCATAGGAACCTTCAAATCTCCCGATCATACTGCTAAGAGGATATTTAAAAATCAATGGGCAAAGAATACTAGAAATAATGAATGTAGAATAAAACGCCAAAATCTTTTTTTTACTAACCTTTTCTAATAAATAAATCAAGAAAAATGCAAAAGGAATAACTGTAATAGCGAAGGTAATCCCACCACCCCAGGAAGTTAAAACAAGTGCAGTAAAGAATCCCAACAAAATTCCATAGACAATTGTGTTCTTCCAGCTCCTTTCAAACTTTCTTAATCCTATAGCAAAAATAGCAAAGCAAGCAAAAATAGCAAGCATACCCATAATATCATGATCTGCAAATCCTGCCACTGACCTTGTTAGATAAGCGGGAGAAAATGCTAAAAATGCAGCCGCAATTGTAGTAGCAAGCTTAGATTTTGTTAAAAGATAACAAAGTATAAAGAATATAATCATCCCTAAAAAATATAATATTACCGGTGAAATAACTGCAGAATAAAGTACTGTCATTGTTGGATCAAATATTTTTCCTACCTTATAGACAGAAATAATAAAGCCGGGTAATAATTCTTGCAGCCATTCAATGTTTAAACCAGGAGCTCTCATCACATCGTAGGCAGGAAGAGTTCCCCCATTATCAACCTGGGTTTGTGCTATTCTATAGAAATATTGAGCATCTAAATCAGCCAAGCTCCAATTTCCGGTAGTAGTATCATTCAAGGCTCCAAGATTAGAAACTCTTATTGTTGTACTAAATAATAATATGGCAGCTAAAAGTATGATTGTAAGAATCCATTGAAATTTCTTATCACTAAGAAAACCCTTTATTTTGTCTGTATTTTCCTTTATTTTAGCCTTGTCCATTTATTCAATTCACGATAAAGTCTTTTTTAAACTTTTATTTATTAAAAGAATATTAAAAATCCTACCAAAATGATTACAATTGTGAAACCATGTATCATCCAAGTTACTTCATTTTCATAAACTTTTTTGCTTGGTTTTATTCTTTTCAAAATCCATATTGCAAGATGTTCCAATCCATAAATTTTATCATAGGGAACTTCAAGACTTCCATCATCGTTTAATTTTCCAAAACTCTGTTTTTTTAATTTCCCTCTAGATTTTAGGATAGTCTCTAGGATGTATGGAATAAAAAAGAATATCGCAATTTTTTCAATATTTCCTATAATTGCAATAGCTGCAATTAAAGCTCCAACACTATATGTTAGAACATTTCCGGGGAAAACTTTTGCAGGTTTTTTATTGAAAAAATAAAATCCAATTAGTGCTGCAACCATACAAAGTGCAACAACGCTTAGCCAAGGATTACCAGTTACGTAAGTTACTATAGATAGAGCTCCAAGAATAATTACTCCTTGAATAGCTTCTAGTCCGTTATAGCCTGCAAGGAAATTGTAGGTAGTAGTTGCTCCAACAACTGCAATAGGAACTATAACCAATGGGAAAAGAAGTCCAAAGTTAATTCCCCACATTGTAGAATCTCCAACATTAATAACTATCAATGGAATGGCTGCAAATAGAGTTAATAATAATCTTGATCTAATTGATAATCCTCCCTTATGCCATCCAAACAAATCATCTACAAAAGCAATTAGAGCCATAAAGAGAATACAACACAGGATGGCAAGTATTTCAACAACATTTCCGAATGAATTAAAACTAAACACTTTTGCTGCAACATAAATTAAAATTCCTAGCATAAAGCCCATCACTACAATAATTCCCCCAGAACCAGCAACATTTTTTGGATGCCCAACTTTATGCATATCTTCCCAAATAAGTCCAATTTGTTTAGCTTTTCTTATCCAAAAAGGCATAATTAAAACTGGAATTAGAAAACTTACTAATACTGCTAATATGAGCAATTTGTCCATTGAAAACTAAATAAAGAATTACTTATAAATTTATTTAAACAGGATTGGGGTTAGATAAACTTCCATCAATGCAGCCAGAACAATAATAATAAGAGCAATAAAGATAAGAATAATTACATTTTCTAAAACATGGATAAATCTTTTACTTCTAACGCCATTTCTAATAAATCCCACCCCAAGAATTCCTCCAGCAAGAGCAGTAATAAAATATGCTGCTATTTCTGGTAATCCGTGAATCATATATCTTGCAAGGCCAAGGGGTATTTCATGAACTCTATAATGTGTAAAGACACCTATTGCACTAGCAATAACTGTAGCATTCCAAGCCAAAATAAATATTGCTCCCGCTCCAAAAATAAGAGAGAATATCAGCGTGAATATCATGACGTAAATATTATTTTCTAAAATTGAAAAGAATCTATTAGTTTCATAGGAAGCACCTCCCGTTGGTGAAAGAAAATTACCCCCCATTGTATATTGTTGCAAACAACTATCTACACTTCCTGGGCTATTAATCATACAATAGGTTTCCAATTGTGCATTTAATAAAACTGGATTTTGCAGAATTACATACCAAAAAGAGAAAGCTACTACAAAACCAAGAAATAGCCAAAGCAAAGCAAGAATAGCATCCTTATGAATTTTCCAAGTGCTCAAAATTCCTGCCATCTCTTCATCCTCTTTTTCATCTTTCTTAATTATATAATACATGAAAGGAAGAGAAAACATAACACAGAAGGTTACAACAATTAATCCTGAGAATTTAGAAAGCACGGCATCTCTAGAAAAAAACACTTGAGCTAAAATAAGGGATAATGAAGCATAGAGTATCCCAATAAAGAACATTTTCCACACTCCCTTTTCAACTCTTCTTGGATTAACTAAGGACTCTAGCATATTATAGTTAAAAAAAGAGAATTTTTAAACTTTCGTTAATTTCTCCCAGTATGAACAAAAAGAGGATTTTCAATAATATCCTTAGAGATATTAAAACAGTTAAAATTCAAGGGGCTAGAAACATCGCAAAACAAGCTCTCTATGCCTATTCTCTCTTTCCAGCAGAATCAACAAAAAAGAAACTTCTTTCTCTAAGACCTACAGAACCTATGCTAATCAACGTTCTGCATAGAATTGAAAATCAAAAGCAGGAAGAAATATTCTCTCATTTTGATGAAGCCCAGAAAAAAATTAATCTAGAAGTTTTTTCACTCATTAAAGAAGGAGATTTAATTTATACTCATTGCCATTCTACTAACGTTGTTCAAGCTCTAATTTATGCAAAAAAGAAAGGTAAGAAATTTGAAGTTTATAACACCGAAACTCGTCCATTGTTTCAGGGAAGAAAAACTGCCCAGGAACTAAAGAAGGCAGGAATTCCAGTTACAATGTTTGTAGATTCAGCCTTTGATACAATAATTTCTGGGAAGAAGAAAGTAAATAAGATATTTCTTGGGGCAGATGCCTTGCTAAAAAAAGGAGTAATAAATAAAATAGGAAGTAGAACAATAGCTAAGCTAGCTAAATCTTCAAGAGTTCCTGTTTATGTTATTGCAGACTCTTGGAAATATTCTCCTAAACGAATAAAAATTGAGGAAAGAGATTTTCATGAAATTTGGAATAAAATTCCCAAGAACTCTCACATTAAAATAAAGAACCCTGCTTTTGAGTTCGTTCCAAGAAAATATTTATCTGGAATAATATCTGATTTAGGTAATTTTAGATATAGGACATTTTTAAGAAAAGCAAGGAAGAATTAATCTTTAAAATTTTCAATATATTTTTTTATTTCTTCTAATTTATTGATGAATTCTTGTTCTTCCACATAATCATCCAATTCGCTTACTTTATCTTCTAAGCTACTGGTAAATGCAAATCTTTTATCTATTAGAGGGTATCTCCTTGAAGCACTCGGAATAAATTCAGAATATTTCTCTGGGAGAAATTGAATTAAATAATCTTCCTCTCCATTTGGAACCTTAATGATATAAGCGTCATTACCAAATTCCCATACGCTTTGATATTTATAACCTATTTTTTTAACAAAAGTTTCAATAAAATCTTCTCCCAATCCAGAAGAAGTGTAAATCATTATCTCGCCTTCTGAAGGAATTAGTTCTTCTTTTTCATTTGAATGATTTGAGTTGCTCATTTTATTCTTTTAGAATTAATTTATCTTCTTCATCAAAAATGTTCTTGAATCTTTTATTTATCCCATCTTTATTTTGCTCACTTGCTTTACCAAGATAATTTACTCTAATTCCTGCTGGCCATTGTGGGCCATCATCTCCATCACTATGCCACATCATTAGTCCATCTTTAGAAGAATATAGATGATAATTTTCTTCTTTATCTCTAATTGTAAATATCATTTCTTTCGGGTTCTTTTTATACAACTGATGATTGCCGATGTAAAGTCCAATAAAATCATTTCCTCCCCCAGCACTAAGAGGATAAACTTCTCCTATTTTCGTAGGACTAACAAAAGTTTTGCTATCTTTTTCTGTAGAATTTTCATTTAAATTTTTCCATGCAATTTTTTCTAAGTCTTTCATATAGGAAAAGAGAAATACTAATTTATAATCATTTATATTCTAGAATTTTTTTCTTTATTTCTGCAACCTTATTCAATTTTTCCCAACTAAATTGCTTTCCATTTGGTTCTTGACCAAAGTGGCCTCCAAAAGAAGTTGCCTTGTAAATAGGATTTTTTAATTGAAGAGCATCGTTTATACCCTTGGGGCTTAAATTAAATAATTCAGAGATTATTTTTTCAATTATTTCTTTGTCTATCTTTTCTGTTTCAAAAGTTTCTACAAATATACTTGTAGGTTTAGGATAACCAATTGCATAGGATAATTGCACTTCACATTTGTCTGCAAGTCCAGCAGCTACAATGTTCTTTGCAACCCATCTTGCTGCATAAGCTGCACTTCTATCTACTTTAGACGGGTCTTTACCAGAGAAAGCACCTCCTCCATGTCTTGAATACCCACCGTATGAATCTACAATAATCTTTCTTCCAGTTACTCCTGTATCCCCTGCAGGACCACCAACAACAAATCTTCCAGTGGGATTAATAAGAATTTTTGTTTTTTCATCGATTAATTTTCCACAGGATGGAAGAATAATCTCTCTTAGAGAATCATCTCTAATCTTTTCAAGAGATACATTATCTGAATGATGGCTAGAAAAAACAATTGTATCTATTCTTAATGCTTTACCCTCTTTATCATACTCTACTGTTACTTGACTTTTACAGTCAGGATTAAGATAATCCAGAATTTTATTTTCTCGTACTTCTCTTGCTTTTTGTACAATTTTATTTGCAAGATTAATTGCAAGAGGCATATAATTTTCAGTTTCATTTGTTGCAAATCCAAACATAATTCCTTGATCTCCTGCTCCTTGCTCCTTGAATAGACCTTCACCTTCACTTACTCCCTGGCTTATGTCTGGAGATTGTTCATGAATAAAAACTTGAATCTGAGCATTGTTATAATCAAAGCCCAATTTATCGTCGATGTATCCTATTTCTTGAATTGTTTTTCTTATTACTTGTTCATAATTGACTTTAGCATTTGTACTAACCTCTCCAGCCACAATAACTCTCTGAGAAGTCACAAGAGTTTCAACAGCCACTCTAGAATCTTTGTCCTGTTTCAAACATTCATCTAGAATAGAATCACTTATTCTATCGCATACCTTATCGGGATGTCCTATTCCAACTGATTCAGAACTAAAATAATAACTCATTGAAAACTAAAATTTATTTTGTTTATAATAATTTTTGAAAGATTTATTCCAATAGGAATATTTATATTGCCTCATTAATTAGTGCTTTTATGCTGCCAGAAATATCTCTGATAAAAAAGAAAAGGCTATTGGCGGGATTGAACCAAAAACAGCTAGCCAGGCTCTCAGGAGTATCCCAATCAATAATCGCTAAGATAGAATCAGGAAAGATTAATCCCTCATATTCAATTATAAAAAAAATATTTGAATCTCTAGAAAATGCGAATCAACCAGAAGAAAAAAAATGTTCAGAATTGATGTCAAAAAATATTTTATTTGCAAGATCAGATCAAAAAATAAGTGAAATATCTTCTATGATGCATAAACATTCTATTTCTCAATTGCCAATTATAGAAGGGAAAAAGATTGTGGGCGTTGTATCCGAAAATACTATACTAGAAAAATTAAACGGGGGGGTTGATTATTCTAAATTAAAATTAATGAAAGTGAAAGAAATAATGGAAATACCTCTTCCAACGGTGAATATGAATTTTACAGCAAAATCAATAATGCCCTTGATTAAAGAATCTGGAGCAATTTTAGTTCTAGACAAAGAAAAGCCAATAGGAATTATTACTAAATCCGATTTAATCTAGAAAATTTAATGTTTGTGTTTTCCACAAGAACATTCGTCCTCATCGCAATCTGCACATTCGCCTTTTTTATGATCGGAATCGCATTCTTCATCACATTCATCGCAAGAACATTCATGACCCGCAGGTCCAGCTTCCATCATAACTTTTGTTAGCTCTTTATTAATTTCTTCAAGTTGATTTTCAAGTTCTTCCTTAACTTCTCCTAGTTTCTCAATTTGTTCAACCAGAATTACTTTTGTTTCAGGAATAGTCTTAGTGATAAATTTTTTCTCCCCAACATCAACTAATAATTCTTCAGAAAGAAGCTTTGCTTTTACAAAAATTCCCCTTCCAACCTGAGCCATAATTTCTTCTCCAACCTTTCCAACTAATTCTGCAAGTCCCTTATCTAAACTTTTTAATTCAGCAACTCCACCTTCTACTAGTTGCAACTGTTCTTGAATCTGCATTATTTGTTGTTCAAAGACCTGAAACTTTCTAATTAATTCTTGTTCGTCCATTGGAAATTCAATAAATAAAGGGTTTTAAATGTTTCGGGGGGATATTTTTATTACATCTGTTATAAAAATATAACATCCATAAAGCTTGAGATATCCCAAGTTTTATATACCAATATTCTCTAATTTAATTATGGCAGCAACACCACCTAGTCCGCAAAAAGTTAGATTTGATTATAACCTTGACAAGACTATTTACGACGCCTTTGTAAAAAATTGTAGCAGAAAAGGTTTCGCACCTCAAATAGTTGTTGAAAAGCTTATGAAAAAGTTTAATGAAACAGGGCAATTATAATTTCACTTTTTTTATCGTTATGTAAAAGAATTTATCTCTAGTTATCTAAGCAACTTTCATTTGCTTTTTCAGAATCATACTAAATATCAAAGAGAAAATAAAGTAAAACCAGAACCATCCTATAAACCCAAAGAATTTAGGAGTTCCTATTGCTGTAAAATAATCATTAAACCATCTGAAGAACAAAACAAATGGAATTGCAGTGTAAGCAATTGAGCCCATTCCCAATTTAAATTGCTTAGGGAAAAGTTCCATATTCTTCTTATTCAACTCAGCCATCTTTGCAGGATCATTTCTTGCTTCTTTCATTTCTTTTTGTAATTTCTTTTGTTCGTCTCTAAGCTCCTTTAATGCTACTTGATCAGAAGTATATTTCTGTACAATGGTAATAATAAGACTAAGGATAAATACAATTATAATCATTCCAATTGTAAGTTGCCAGTCTAAAAGTGCACCAGCAGTAGGGTCTAAAAGAAAATGAATTCCATCTTTTATCCAGGCAGTTTTGTCCCAGGCAGAAGCGATTAGCATTGAGATAAGAAGAACAACCCAAGCAATGGTCATCTTTTTCATTTACATTCCTCCCATGAATTTTCTAAGAGCAGGGTTCATATCATTGAAGTGTTGTTGTGCAATGTTTTGATAGAACTGATACATAATCATAATTACCAATAGAATTGCAGTTCCAGATACAACAGCACCGAAGATATCTGTCAGACTTGCTAGTAATCCAATTGCAGCTCCACCCATTACAGTAAGAGGCATTACATATCTTTCTAATATGCTCTCAAGGATTCTAATGTCCTGTCTAAATCCTGCTACTTGCAATCCTGAAGCAGCAATATTCTTTGCTTGAGATTTTGCATCCATACCTGAAGTTTTCACCCAGAATATACCAAATAGAGTACAAAGTCCAATGTAGAATAGGATATGTGTTAGGGCCTGTAAAAGATAAATTGGCATGAATCCTCCGTTAATCCAAAGAGTTCTAATATCTGTATGTCCAAGCCAGAATGCAACTCCAGAAACTGCTTGCCCATTAACAAAGTGTCCTAGAACCGTTGCATGTCCTAGCCAGTTTTCTAACATTACTCCAAACAATTGTATATTCGCTACAAGTGCTGCAGCAAAAATTACTGGAATAACAGATGAATAGAAGAATGCCAACGGCCACTTAACTGAATATCCTCTTACTCTTCCAAAAGATAATGGAACTTCTACCTTAAGAGATTGTGCCCAAACAACAATTAGGAAAATTAAAACAGTAACTATAATCGCACTAATCGCATCTAAAAATAAAGTTGGATATCTATTCACAATTGATTGTATTAATACTAAAACTTTACCTGAACATGGTGTTCCTGCAAAATCAACTAAACAACTTTTACCTTGCTGATCTACAAACTGGAACATGCTTGTGAATAATCTCCATGAAACTCCTGCACCAATAAATAAACTAACTCCTGAACCGAATCCCCATTTTTCACATACTTCATTCATATAGTAAATCGCTATTCCTCCTAAAATCAGCTGGGCAATAACAATTCCTGTAAATCCTGGCATAGCTTGCAGACCATTCATCAAAACATAAACCATTGATTCGAAAATTATGAAGAAGAAAATTAATAGTTTCTGAATTCCCTGATATAATTTTTTACCTTCTGGATTATGTACGTCTATCTTTACTATTTCTGAACCAATTAGCAACTGTAAAATAATAGAAGCCATTACAATTGGACCAATACCAAGAGAAATAATAGAACCAAAATCTGTACCAAGAATAATAGCTAGATATTTGAATCTCTCCAGAGCGTTATTTGATAATCCGAATAATGGAATATTTGCAAGAATAAAAAATGAAGCCAGAACAATCAATGTCCACTTTAATTTTACCTTAAATCCCAATTTTTTTTCTTCGGGCTTTGCAACTTCTGGAATAAAATTAAATATACTTCTCAGGTCCATGTTTTAATTAAATAAAATTAGTTTTTAAAGCTTAGTCTTCTGAACTTTTATTCTTCATCAGCTTCTTCAATTTCTTCTTTCACTTTTTCAGACTTTTTAAGAATTTCAATTTTTCCGCCAGCTTTTTTAACCTTGTCAATTGCACTTTGAGAAGCTTCCAAACATTTAATGTTTAACTTTTCTTTTACTTCTCCGTCGCCAAGAATCTTATACTTTGGAATAGCTATGTCCCATCCATCTTTTGTTTTCTTTCCATACTTTTCAACATTTAGCATCAAGTCCTTAAGATTAATTCTCTGTCTTGTGTCTCTCTTGGTTCCTTTTGAAGTTATTCCTTGTTTACCAAAATAAGCATTTCCATATAATTTTAATACCAAAGTTTTCTTCTGATCTGCTCTCTTACCACTTCCAGCCATTCCAACTCCTCCACTCTGTCCGGATTTTCTTCTATTCTTTCTACATCCAGTACCATGAGTTCCCATTCCATGGCCATGCATTCTCGAACATTTTGTTCTCTTATGTGTCTTTTTCATTTTACAACATCTTCTCCAATAATTTATTTATATCTTTTCCATTATCTCCTAAAATTCCTCTAGGATAATGTAATCTTGTTTTTGCTCCGCCTCTAGGAGGATGTAATCTGAAAAAAGGTTTTAATTTTCCTTCTACTTTTATTCCTCTAGCATCAACTAATTTTTTGTAATCTGCTTCACTAATTTCTCCCCAGGCAATGAAATTTTTAATTTTTTCAATCATTCCCATTTCTATTAAAGTTGGATCTTTAATCACAACACAAGAATATTTCTTTCTAATTCTAAGTCTGTGCATTGTTTCCTTAGCGCCTTTCTCAATTCCTATTTGTCCTCTAATCCTTATTATGCATATCATCTGTCTTTACCACCTTATTAGTTTTCTCAAGTGCATCTAAGCACGCTTTAACTAAATTAAAGCTAGTTTTCTTTTTTCCAAAAGTTTTACTATAAACATCTTTTATTCCGGCAAGAGCCAATACTTTTTGCAATTCTTTTGCTGCAATTAATCCTGTTCCCTGAGAAGCAGGCATCAGTGTAACTCTAACACTTCCAGCTTTTCCTTCTACAATGAAGGGTATTGAATGTGGTTCTGAACATGAACAGTCAAAACTTCCACATCCTCTTGTAACTTTCATTAAATTCAATTTTGCTTTTCTAGTTGCTTTATCTCTTGCGGGTAAAGTTTCAGTTGCTTTTCCAATTCCAGTACCAATGTGTCCATTGTTATCTCCAGCAATTGCCATAGCTGAAAAAGTTAAAACATTTCCTTCTTTTTTCTTTCTTTGAGTCTGTCTCCAAGCTCTTCTTTTTCCTCCACCGAATTTTCCTTTTGCCTGTCCGATTAAGATCAAATCCACCTTAACTGGAATTAAAGAATCCACAATTTGTGGTTCGAGTATTTTTTGATTTTTATCTAAAATTTCATCAATATTTTTTATCTCTTCTTTCTTAACTGCAATTCCAAGTTTTGTTTTTGGACTCCAATTTTCTATAACAAATTCTTTGTTATCTCTATCAAATTTTTTATATTTTACTCCTTTCTTTTCTTCAATTATCTCTACAACTGCTTCTTTGATAAATTCATCTTCTTCTCCGTCTAGAAGTTTCTTTGTAGTTTTTTCTGCTTCTTTAGCAATTTCTTCTGCTCCAGCTTCTGAAACTGTTCCATATGCCTTTGCTGTTTTTTTTATATCTTCTGTCATTTTATTTTTCTGTTTCTATCTTATTTTTAATTTTGTCAAAGTATTTTGAAAAATCTTCTTTTAAGCTTTTTCCTTTTATTCTTTCTTCTTCTGGGAATGCTTCTTCTTTACAAGAAATTTCAATTCCAGAATCAATTAATCCCTTAAGAACTGCGAATAGTTTGTTCTTATGTTGCATTCTTAACATTCCAAAATCCACAATTGGTTGTTCTAATTTTCTTTTTTGAATTTGTTTACCTACTAAAAATCCAGTTAAATATGATGCACTTACAGATTTTAGACTTCCCTTGAATTCTTCAGGCCATCCATATTTAAGCAATGCCTTTGAATTTATTCCAAATACAATTTTATCTTTAGCATCTTCGCTTACTGTATACTGTGTGATTATGTATCTATTTGTTCTTCTTACAACTAATCTTGGTTGTTCACTTTTCAAAAGTTTTACTCTCTTACCATAGTCTGTTCTTCCTTCTTGTCTTCTTCTTCGTTGTGTTTTCATTTTCTAAGTTCTCCAATGTAAGCCTTAAGGCTCGCTTTACTCTTAAAATCTTTATTTCTTATTTTTTTTCTTATTTCTTTAACTTCTTCACCAGATAATCTGCCCTGATTTTTTAATTCTGCAGCAAATCTTCTTAATTTTCTTGTGATTATAACATAATCTTGTTTTCTTCTATTTACTTTTTTTCTAACATTACCAACGCTTCTTTTCTTTTTCTTCTTAACCTGTACTTTTCTTCCTTTTACATCCTTTATTAAGATTGCTCCTTCTTGATGTAGTGTTCTAATATCTTCCTTTGTTAATGCTTCTTTGATTTCATCCATTCTTTCAAGCACAAAAACAATTCTTGATTTTCCTACCTTGAATGTTTTTGCAGCAAGTTCCTTCTTATTTCTTAGATTCATTTTTCTTTTCTCCCTTTAATTTTTCTAATCTTTTTTCAACATTAATTTTATGAACTTCAATTTTCATTTCTTTTGCTTTTTCTAAAATTTCTAATTTTTTTCTAGCACCCATTTTTCCGAGGATTATTATGTTTTCTTTTCCAACTTTCTTTAAATCATTTAGATTTGAAACTAAAATAGGAGTCTTTGCATTAATCTTTCCTCTTTCCTTCTTATCTGTACTATAACCAATACTTACCACAGCAGGATATCCTTTCTTTTTATCTCTCATCTTGTTATGTCTTCCCTTTGGACTTCTCCATTTTGCCTTCTTGCCTTTACCATAACCAAACATTGCAAATCTTGTACAATCTCTTCTCAAAAATTTTGGCATTTTATAGATCCCTTCCGCATTTATTTATAATATAAATTCCATCCTGGAAAATTCTTCTATCTCTGTTTCTTACTCTTGTAACTGTTTCGAAATTTGCTGCAGCTTGACCAGCAATCTCTTTATTTATTGAAGTTACTGTGATAATATCTTTGTCAATGTTAATTTCTGCACCTTCAGGCATATCGATTTCTCTTTGCATTCTTTCACCAAGGAAATTCTTTACAATTACTTTTCTTCCTTCAAGTTTTACTGTAAATGGGAAATGTCCAATGCAAATCTTTAATTTGTATTCGAATTTTTCACTAACACCTTTAATCAAATTTCTTAGATGTGCTGAAAGAGTATTAATCATCTTTTTTTCTGATTTAGTCGCTTTAGCATAGCTCAAAGTTATTTTATCTTTTTCCAGTTTAACCTTGATTTTTCCAAAATTAATATTTCTTCTATTTTCTCCTTTAGGTCCTTTAACAATTACTTCATCGTCTATTTTTACCTCAACTCCTGCTGGGATAATAATTTCTTTAGCAAAATCTTTTTTCATTTTAATAGAAATATGCAACTAAGCAACCTCCTATTCCTTCTTTCTCTGCTTCCTCATGAGTCATAAGACCCTTGTTTGTAGAGATTATCAAAACACCCAAATTTCTTGCTGGAAGATATCTTCTTTTATATCTTTCAATTTGAGCAACATCACAACTAAATCTTGGTTTAATCGGCATACATTCTGAAAATTCTCCAAGATGAATTGTTACGGATTTATCTTTTCCGTCAATCTTATATTTCTTAACTGCTCCCTGTTGTTTCATTATTTTTAAAACTTCAATTAATAAATTCGAGATTAGTTTTGCTTTTACAACTGACTTATTTGCTTTTTTAGCATTTCTCATCATATTTATTGCATCTGCAACTACGTCGTGACTCATTTTTTTCTCCTTATGAATATTTTTGGAAGCCAATCTCTACCGCAACATCTCTAAAACAATGTCTACATAAATTCAAACCATAGGAACTAATGTGTGCTCCGAATCTTCCACATCTTTCACATTTCTTGGCAGTTATACCAATAGTTCTGTCTTTAGGTTTGCAATGCTTTATGTATTTTGCTTTTACAACTGGCTTTGCATTTAATTGAGCGAACATTTTTTTGTAATCACTTGCTGTCATTTTATATAAAGTTTGTTTGGAAATTTTCTTCCATAAATTTAATTATTTCTTCTGGTGTAATCTTTTGTTTTTGAGGGATTTTATTCCTTTTTATTTTTCTAATTCCAACTCTTCTTCCAACTCTCTTGAATACTACGGTTACATCGAAACCCATGATTCCAATATCTCTTTGATATTCAACACCTGGAAGTTCTAGATATTCTTTTATTCCAAATGAAAAATTATTAACGCTGATTTGTTTTTTCTTTAATATATTTTCAACACCAATAAGCATTCTTCTCAAAACTTCTTCTGGTTTATCTCTGATTGTAACAACAACTCCAATTTCTAATCCTGGTCTAACTCCTAATGTTGGAATTCTTTTTGTTGATCTTGTTTTACAAGGTTTTTTACCTGTTAATCTTTCAAGTAACTTTGTTCCTTTTTCTAAATATTCTCCAATTCCACTTACATTTAGAACAACTTTCTCAATTTTTATTTTTCTCATTACGTTTTCTGTAGTTGTATTTTTAGTTTTCATTTTATTCCAATATCATTACCTGTTTAATTAAAACATTAACTTTCTTACCTTCAATTTCTGAATCTACCATCTTTAATTTTTCATCTATTCCCTTAATTTTACCTTTTTCACCAATGTGTTTTCCTTCAATAACTATCATGTTTGCTCCAATTTTAAAAGGAAGTATTTTTTCTACTTTTTTCTTTTCCAAGTCTAATAAAACTGAATCGTTTACTTTACATGGAGTTTCTGAAAGGAAAGTTCTCCCATCTATTAAACTCAGTTGCATTTTTTTACCTTTTAACATTTTTTTACCTATAATCTTAGCAATTTTTTTTGTTGCTTCTTTTTCTGGAACTTCTTCAAGAGAAAATTTTCCTTTTTCTGTCAAAGTCATTCTGTAAGTTTTCTTAGCAGGGATGATTGTAATAGTATCAAATATTTTCATTTGATGCTTTTCATCTAATACTTCTCTTCCACAAACCTTAATATTCTTGTTAAAAATTGATTTCTTAACTTCTCCTCTTGTCTTTGCAATTCCTAGAACATCTCTAAGCACAACTACAACTGGCATTTCTTTTTCTCCAGATTTTATTACAAACTTTGTTCCTTTTCTTGGTACTGGCCAAAGTTTTGGTGCTGAATTTCTTTTTAGGTGGCTCATTGTTTTTTATCTCCTTCGGATTTTGTTTTTTCTGCTTTCTTTTTGAATCTTTTTTTATCGCTTGTATTTAATTCAATAATCTGTAAATTTGAAGCTCTCAATGGAACATTAACTTTCGATCCATCCTGTTTTTTTGTTTGCATTCCGTCAATATAAATCTTTCCTCTCTTCACAAAAATTTCAATAATCTTTCCTTGTTTTTTCTTGAATTTTCCTCTCATAATCTTAACTGTGTCTCCTTTTCTAAGAATTGTATTTCTCATTCCGTGTTTTTTTCTTAACTCTTTAGATAAATTAACTCCAAGAGTTTTTACCTTTAGATGCATTGGAGCATTTGCTAAATATTTTCTTTGTTTTCTAGGTTGTTTACTAGCCTTCCAAGCTGTACTAAATTCTTTTTTCATTTTAATATACAAATGAAGCAAGTTTAGCCACTGTTGGCCACCGCTCCATAACCTCCTTTGAGATTGGTCCTTTAATCTGAGTTCCTTTTGGATTTCCTTTTTCATCCTTAAGGATTGCAACTGCATTATCTTCAAATGCAATTCTTTCTCCAGTTTTTCTTTGATAAGATTTTTTTTGTCTAATAACTACTGCGTCGAAAACTTTTCCTTTCATATCTGGAATTCCCTTTTGAACAGCTACCTTTACCCAATCTGCCATCTTTGCACTTCCTTGTCTTCCTTTTGTTCCCTTACCATGTTTAACTCCAACTAATTTTACAATCTTTGCTCCACTATTATCTGCTGCAATCATTTGAGCTCCAAGGTTTAATCCGGCAGTTACTCTTGCACTTACAGCTTTCATTCTAAATTTCCTCCGGAATTATTTTGAATGCATGGGAAACTTTGTTTCGCTTTCATTTTATTTTTTCCTCCATCTTTTTAACTTTTTCAATTACAACGAAATGTATAATCTTACTTAATGGTCTACATTCTCTAATTTGTACAAAATCTCCGATTTGAACTTCCTTTTCCATACATGTTGGAAGTCTAGCGTGTATTTTAGTCTTTGATTTTGCATATCTTTCATATTTTTTAACATAAACCATTCTTTCAAATTCAATTGCAATTCTTTTTTGTTTTTTATCAATTACCATTCCTTGGAAAGTTTTTCCTCTAGTTTTTAAATTTCCATGAACCGGGCAATCTCTATCATTACAACTAGTTCCAACTATTTTTTCCATTTTTTCTTTCTCGATTTTTTTTGTTTTTGTCTTTTCCATTTTTAATCTTCTATTGAGTCTTCATCAAATCCTTGTTTTATAAGGATATCTCTTACCTTCTTGTGATGGTCTCCTTGGAGTTCTATTATACCTTCTTTGACTGTTCCTCCACAAGCCAACTGATTCTTCAGGCTTTTTGTCAATTTCTTGACATCGAAGGATTTGTCAAACCCCAGTACCACAGTAACGATCTTTCCGTATCTTTTTTTATCGGTCGTTACCTTAATCTTCTGCGAACTTTTACCTATTCTTTCGCATATACATGCTTGTTCAGGTAATCCGCACTTTGGACAAATTTCCATTATCTAACTGTTAATATCCTCGCTATTGTCTTTCGAATTTGTTTTGAATTTGTTTTTCCGCCCTTTCCACTGCTAGCTTTTGTTTTGATTAGTTCCACTTTTAATTCTTTTATTTTTTTTTCTTTTTCTTCCTTTCCCATTGATTTTATATCCTTTGTTTTTAATTTTGCCATTTTATTCTTTATGTACCTTCTTTACTTTTGTAGGTTTTTCCTTGTTAGCTTTTTCATAGTTTTCTCTTAATTTAATTAACATTTTTTCGTCTACCTTAATTCTATCTTTCAAAACAGCGTCTGGAGCTAGGATAGAAACTTTAACTCCAACTGTTCCTGGTTTTGTTTCAGCTCTTGCCTGAGCTTTGTCAACAACCTTTGAGCTGTCTCCAGTTTTCTTTAAGTATCCTTGAGCAAATCTCCAAGATCTAGCTCTTGCACTTGGTAATTTTCCACCAAGTCTAATTTCTGTTCCAAGAGCACCAGCCTTCATAATTCTCTGAAGTGCTTTATATGCAATAACCTTGAATTTTAAAGGTCCAAGCTTTTCCAATGCCAATGCAATTTCATCAGCTATTAACTGTGCATCAAAATCTGGATTTTTAATTTCTTCAATTTCAATATGAGGATTTTCTAATTTAAATTCTGTTTTTAACATTCTTGTTAATTCTTCAATTCTTTCTCCACCTCTACCAATAATTAATCCTGGCTTGTTTGTTGTAATAACAATTTTTTCTCCAATTGGGGTGTATTCAATTCTAACCTTACTAACTTTTCCTTTTCCAATGTTTGACTTTATTTTCTCTCTCATTGCAAATTCTTCTTTCTTAAATTTAACAGTTTTTTTCTCTTCCATTTTTATTTCTTTTTCTCCTTTGTTTGTACTTTTTCTTTTCTTTCTCTTGCGATAATTGTAACATGTGTTCTTTTCTTTTCTGTTCTTCCACCCCTACCCATAGTTTTTGGACCCTTGCTGGCAAATGCTTCACTAATTATTGGTTCTTCTACGTCGTGGTTAGTTGCATTTCCTTTCAAACTTTTTAATAAAATAATAAATGCCTTTGCAACTTTTCCGGGGAATCTTCCTGCCATGATCTTTCCTTTTCTATGGGGTATTTCTCCTCTCATTGGAACAGCTTTCTTCATTGCAATTACCTGTTCTAAATCTGCAATTGCTTTGTCAATAGTTTTATTTTTGATAAATCTACAAACATCCGAAGATATTTTTCTTGAAATATGTAAATTGATTCCGTTAACAACAACAAATTCTTTCTTAACTTTTTTTTGTGGTTTTTTATCTTCCTTTTTTGTTTCTAATTTAGTAGTTTCTTTAGTCTCTTCGTTTTTTACTTCTGTTTTAGTTTCTTCCTTCTTAATCGGAGCTTTTACATTCTTTTCATCAACTGTTTTCAGCTTTGCCTGTTTCTGCATAGCTTTATTCTCTTTCGGTTGTGGATTAAGATTTTTTTCTGTCATTTTTATTTTTTAGCCTTGGTTTTAGTTGCCTTTGAAGCACCAACACCAGATTTTGAATGTTTTACCTTTGTTCTTGTTGGAGAAAATTCTCCAAGTTTGTGTCCAAGAGTTTCAATTGTAATGTCTACAGGAGTGTATGTTTTACCGTTATAAACTTGAATATTCATTCCAACCAATTGAGGAACAATTACAATATCTCTAATATGAGTCTTTATTTTTTTTCCATGTTCTTGTTTCTTCTGTGATCTCTTTACAAATAATTCTATTTTTTGGAATTGTCTAAGAGTGTATCTTCTAGGAATAGATCTCAAAAGTTTTGCAAACTCTCTTACATCTAACTTTTTCAATTCTTCAATTGTCTTTCCACGAAATGTTAATTCTTTCTTTTTTGTTTCCATTTTATTTTCTCTTACCTGTTTGTCTTGGCCTTACCAATCCAACTCTTCTACCAGCAGGGGCATTTCTCTTAGCAATCTTGCTCTTGATATTTTTACCTCTACCAGATCCGAATGGATGATCAATAACATTCATCTTTACTGCAGATGTTCTCGGCCAAAGTTTTCCTTTTAATTTTCTAATGTAATGATTTTTACCAGCTTTCATAAGAGGTTTATCTAATCTTCCAGTACCAGCACAAACACCAATAATAGCTCTACAGTTTGAGTTTAATTTCTTTTCCTTTTTAGAAGGGAATGCTATTAAAATATCCTGTCCAATAATTCTGCTTACTGTTGCATAATTTCCTCCAGCTTTAATGAATTTTCCTCCATCTCCTGGTCTTGATTCAACACAATAAATTTTTGTTTTTATTGGAATATCTTTCAAACATACTATATTTCCGTCCTTAATTTCTTTTGAATCAAAATCAATCTCTGTTCCTTCAACCATTTTATCATAGGCAGGGATATGAAATTTTCCTTCAGCATATCTTATTTCTGCGATAGGTGCACTGTGTGCAGCTGAAGTTAATAACTTTCCAATAATTCCTTTTCCAGTTAACACTCTTGGATATTGTAATCTATATTTGAATGCTTTTCTTCTAACTCTATAGGTTGAACTTCCGTGTCCTCGTGCCTGTTGAATAATTCGTTTACCCATTTTACATTAATCCTAGCTTAGTTGCAACGTCTATAGCCAGTGTGTCTCCTTTTAATTTAATATAAGCATATTTTTTATTTCCCTTAATCAATGTTCTGATGTGGTCAACTTTTAATTTGAATAAATCTTCTAATTCTGCTTTAATAGTTCCTTTTGTTGCAGTCATTCCTGTTACAAATGTTAAAACATTATCCCTCTCAATCATCATTACTGCTTTTTCAGTCATTACTGGCTTCATTTGAATTTTTCCTCCAAATCTTTAATTGCTTTTTCAGTATAAACAGTTAATCTTCCAAGACCACCACTTGCAAGATCAGCTACGTTAAGATTCTTAACCTGAGCAACGTCGAACATACCTGTTTTTAATTTTTCATCATTTCCAACAACTAATAATAACCCTGCGTTAGATTTGTATTTTCTTCCTCTTGCTTTTCCTTTTCCACATCTAATTTTCTTTTCCTTGAATGCAATATTTTCTAATTCTTTTCCTAAAATCTTTTTTAATCCTGCTAAGAATTCTTTTGCTTTTAATCCAATAATCTTTGATTCAACTACAACTGGAAGTTCTAATTTGAATTTTTCATCTTTTAGAGTTGCATATTTTTTCTTTATCCATTTTTCACTAACAGTTGCACTTAATGCTGAGATTAATGCAATTTCTAACTCTTTTTTATTTATTTTTAGAGTATTAATTCTTGCTTCAACTCTTGGAGGATGAGCTCTTCTACCGCCTCTTGTGTTTGGCACAGTTGTTCCAACCCAGTTGAATTGTGTTCCTCTTCTTGACATAGTCTTTCTTGGAATTCTTGACATTCCTCTTCCATACTGACTTTTCCAACAATGTCTTTTATGTACAATCTTACCACTTGCAGAAGATTGATTTCCTGCCATTGGTGAAGGAGCATAGGGTTGTTCTGTTTTCTTTGTTTCTATAACTTTACAAACAATATCTTCTCTAACCACATTACCAAAACATCTTGGTAAACTGATTGATGATTTTTCTTTCCCTGTTAAATCTAATATTTTTGCCTTCATCTTAATTCTATTAATTCGTAATTTTTCTTTAATTGTTTTTTAGTTGTTCTCAATGGATGAGTTAAAATTAATTGTCTTTTTGCAGCTCCTTGAACAGAACCATAAACTAAAAGATAATTTGTATGAACATTTCCATAATTCTTAATATTCTTTAATGCAGTCAAATCTTCAGATTTTCCCATTTGGATAATCTTATTATTATAAACAGCTCGTGTAAACATACCCAACTGTCCAGCCAAAGGAGCCATATAGGTTACTCTTGCAGGATGCCATGGTCCAAGTGAACCTGGTCTTCTTACACCCTTTTCAGATTTATGAGCTTTTAATGTAATTCCGTATCTTTTTACTGGTCCAACAAGACCCTTTCCTTTAGTTAATCCTCTAACATCAACCAATTGTCCTTTTTCAAAAATATCTGATGGAGAAAGATCCTTGTTTAGGTTTTCTTTAACATAACTTAATTTTTCTTCTTTTGTTCCAAAAAGGCCAACTTCACATAAATCTGGAGTCTTTTTTAGACCAGACTTTTTAACAGCTGAATAAACAATTACTCTAACATCATCATAATCTTCATTTTTTATTTCTTCAAGCTTCTTAGATTTAGCTTTTGGAAGCTTTAATTTTCTTCTAAGTTCTTTGTCTAAGTTTTCATTAAGAATTTCAGAATTAACAATTCCATTTTTGTATAATCTAACGGATAATATTTTCATAGGGGGGCATTCTAGAATAGTTATAGGCACAATAATCTTTTTACCCTTAGTCATTGAATCAGGAGTTTCATCTTTAACATAGGCAGAAGCCATTCCTGCTTTGTAAACAATAAGTCCTTTTAGTGTTTTTTTAGAATCTTTATTACCAATAACATCCCAATTAACATTAGGTAAAAACTTATCAGCCCTTTTTCTGGGCCAGTACTGCAGGCTTCCTTTTCTTGGTCTTTTACTTGATGGCATTTTTTTTAATTTCCTAAATATCAGCGAAGAATCTTGATCTACTTACCCTGGAATAAAATACTTAGAAAAAGTTGGTTTATAAACTTATCCGTGGCTCGGGAATAATATGCAATCATAATTTTTATAAACCCTAATAATGACTACTTTGAATGGAAAAAGATTCAAACAATATATTAATTTATCATACAGAAATAACTCCAACATCTACTCCAGATGATTTGGATGTTCTAGAGGAAGCAAAGTTTGTATCCAAGAATTTGATTGATTTGGGTTACAATGTTACTCAAAGACCCTTTGTTCATAATCCAAGATTGATTAATTTTCAAGCAAATAAATATGCCTCTCAGATATTTAATCTGGTAGAAGCAATTAATGGAACAGATTCTTTAGCTTACCTTGCTACAGACCTTTTTGAGCAACTAGGAATAAGTTATACTGGATGTACAACATCTGCTTTTAAGAAAACACTTTCAAAGGTTGGGGCAAAAAGATTAATGGAAAAAAATGGTTTACCCACCGCATACTTTGTAACTTCTCAAGATTTAGAAGAAAAATTCAAATTTCTAAATGGAAAAAAGTTTCTCGTTAAATCTGATTTAGATCATGCTTCAAAAGGTCTTGAAGAAAGATTATTTGAGAATAAAGAAGAGCTGCAAGCGAATTTAAAATCAAAACCAGGGTTTTTTGCAGAAGAGTATATTGAAGGAAGAGAATTTAATATTTCTTGCATGGGTCCATTGAAGAATTGTCAGGTTCTTCCAATAGCAGAAATGAAATTTAGAAACTGGCCAGCAGATCAATTAAAAATAGTTGGTTATGAAGCAAAGTGGGATGAAGAATCAAGCAAGAGCAAAGATACTGTGAGAAGTTTTGAATATACAGAAGCAGATAAGAAGCTTCTAGAAAATTTAGATGAAATTTGTAGAGAATGCTGGAATATTTTTGATTTGAAAGGATATGCAAGAATTGATTTTAGAGTTGATGAAAAAAATAATCCCTATATTTTAGAGATAAATTCAAATCCTTGTATTTCTCCAGATGCTGGTTTTATTGCAGCAACGGAAAAAGCAGGAATGACTTCCCAAGAAGTTATTAAGAAGATTTTAGAATATGCTTAAAACTTTGCAGTGCAATAATCTTTATATAGAAAGTAATTTTACACAAATTATGACAAAGAACATTGCAGAATTAACAATAGAAAAAGATACATTAAGGAAGATATTAAGAGATAACTTACAAATGTCTCTTCAGGAAGTAAAGAATAATTTAAGAGTGGCATTATCCCCTACTGATGAAGCTTTTGGAAATAATTTAGATGATAGTAGTAGAAATTTTAGATTTCTTTCTACATGGTATTCAAAAGATTATGAAATAGAATTTTCAGATTTACAAGCAGAATATAAGGAATTATTACCTAAGATAAATGAATATCTTTCTAAGCACTGAATTTTAATTCGCTAGTTTTTTCAACACTATCAATATTTGCTCTTCTAATAAGTTTTCCAACTCTTTTTGATTCTTCTCTAATCTTTGCAAAATCATCACTTTTCTTTAATTCTTCAGGAACTTCAATTGATTCTATTACAAATTCATGAACAATGCTTGCTTCCTTAAAATTTGGAGTCTCAAGAACAAAACTTTGGCCTAATGCGGCATTTGTTGTAACTAGTTTACAAAAATCTGGTTTTGGAGTTTCTTCTCCCTTCGAACCAGGTTTTCCAGATTTTGGAGCCTTGGCTTTAATCTTTAATTGAGATTTAGATGAATCAAATGTCAATCCAAAAAAGCTTTTTGGGAATTTATCCAAAAGTGAAATAATCTCTATTCCAGTCATTTCTTTTTCAAGCATATATCTCTTCACGCCTTGAAATTGTTTAATTTCGGTAAAATCTAAACTTCCTTTCAAATCACTTGTAGAAACAATTGCTCCGGTAACTTTAACCTTTGTATTTCCAACTTCTTCTGCAACCGAACGGATTAATTCATTTGCGAATTCTGCAGAAGCATTGATTGTATATTTTTCTCCAGATTTCTTAATTTTTAAAACTGCTCTATTTTTGAAATTTCCTTTACTAAATTTTTGAAATTGTAAATGAACAGACTGATCAAAATTCTTGTCTGCAATTTTTTTTATGAAATTCATAATCTAAGTTGCAAAAATTAACTTATAAACTTTTTCCTATAAAATAAATCTTTAATTCCAAAACTTTATAAGCATAATTGCCTTCTTTTTTTTAGGTGAAATTATGGACGATAAATCTTATTCAAAAATAACTTCTGGAATAATTCTAGGATTATTGCTTGTTTTGTCCTTCTTTCTGATAAAACCATTTCTTCTGGCAATACTTTTTAGTTTCATTCTAGCTTTTCTTTTTAGGCCTTTCTACCTAAGAATAAATAAAAAAATTAAATCCCCCAATATTTCAGCAACATTGATTTGTGTTTTCCTCCTAATTCTAATTGTGATTCCAGTTTGGTTTTTAACTCCAATATTAATCAATCAATCAACAAAAATATTTATCGCTTCCCAAGATTTGGATATAGTAACTCCCCTAAAACATCTTCTTCCTCAATTATTCGAAACAGAAGTAATCTCTAACGGGATTACCAGTGCACTTTATTCTTTTATTACTAAACTTACAAACTCCACAATGAATATTTTCTCGGATTTAATCCTGAATTTCCCAACATTGTTTTTGCAATTCCTTGTAGTTCTCTTTGTATTCTTTTTTAGTCTGAAGGATGGAGAGTCTTTAGTAGAATATATCAAAAGTTTGCTTCCATTCTCAAAAGAAACTGAAAAGAAATTATTCAAATCTACCAATGATATTACCTATTCCGTGCTCTATGGTCAAGTAGTTCTAGGTATTCTACAAGGTCTTGTGGCAGGAGTCGGATTTTTTATATTTGGTGTTGATAATGCTTTATTATTGACTCTTCTAGCTTGTATTGCCGGAATATTGCCTATTATTGGAACTGCAATAATCTGGATTCCAGTAGCAGCCTATCTTCTTATTTCTAATCATATTGGGGCATTTTTCGGAGTTTTAGTATTTGGTTTAGCTTCTACAATCTTTGAAAGTGTAATAAAGCCTGCTTTTGTGGCCAAGAGAACAAACGTTAATTCTGCAATTATCTTAATTGGAATGGTTGGGGGAATTTTCTTTCTAGGATTCCTTGGGGCAATAATTGGTCCACTAATTCTTTCCTATCTATTAATTATTCTTGATTTGTACAGAGATAAGAAGATTCCTGGGGCTATAATTGAGCCAGAGAAGAGCTAGATAAATATAAAAACATTCTTTCACCATCTATTTTAAAGAGGATAAAATGGAATTAAAGGTTCGTATTTCTGATTGGGAGGCAGGAATTCCTGTAGTTATGTTGCGTAAAAAAACTGCAGAAAAATTAGGGGTTCATCCAAAACAAAGAGTTTTAGTGCATACAGTTTCTCAAAAGCCAAGGCAAACCTATGCCATTGTTGACCTTTTTGAAAGAGCCCTCGATTATGATGAGATTGCCATTTCTTCTGAAGTTAGAGATAGTTTGAGAGCTAAGATTGGTCAAAAGCTCGAAGTGGCATTGGCATCTCCCCCAAAGAGTATTGAGTATATTAAAGAAAAATTAGGAAGAAAAGAGTTAACAGAAGAAAAAATAAAATTAATTATTCAAGATATTGTAGCAAATAATCTTTCTGAAGCCGAAATATCTCTTTTTGTTTCTGCAATGTATGACATTGGAATGACTTTCAAGGAAACAATTTATCTAATTAAAGCAATGCTTGCTGCAGGAGAAACTCTCTCTTTTAGAAGCAAATATGTTGCGGATAAACATTGTATCGGAGGAATTCCGGGAAATAGAACAACTCCTTTGGTTGTTGCCATATGTGCTTCACAGGGAATGATTATGCCAAAAACTTCTTCCAGGGCAATAACCAGTGCTGCAGGAACAGCAGATACTGTTGAAACCCTAGCAAGAGTAGATTTTTCAATTAAAGAGCTGAGAAAAATCGTTGAAAAAACAAATGCTTGCATGGTCTGGGGGGGAGGTTTAGGAATGGTTTCTGCTGATGATAAAATAATTGCAATTGAAAAAGATTTGAAGATTGACCCGGAGGCTCAACTTCTAGCTTCAATAATGGCAAAGAAACTTGCAGTTGGGAGTAAATATATTCTTATTGATATTCCCTGTGGAAAATCCGCAAAAGTTTCAAGATGGGAAGCTCTAAGATTAAGATACAAATTCGAAAGAATTGGAAGATATTTTGGAGTTAAGGTTAAAGTAGTTATAACCAATGGAACTTCTCCAATCGGAAGGGGTATTGGTCCGGTCCTTGAGATGATCGATATTCTAAAAATACTGGACCCAGAAAGAAGAGGTCCAAAGGATCTTGAAGATAAATCTATTTTCCTTGCAGGGGAATTATTTGAAATGACTAATATGTGTAAAAGAGGAAAAGGAAAAGTTCTTGCGAGATATGCTTTAGAATCTGGTAAGGCCTTTGCAAAATTTAAAGAAATAATTCATGCTCAGGGGGGAGAAATAAAACCCCTTCAACCAGGAAAGCAATCCTATACTCTAATTGCAAGATCAAACTCCACCATAAAAAGTATTAATAACAAAAAACTTAATTTTCTAGCACGAGCATTGGGTTGCCCTCTTGACAAAGCTGCCGGAATTTATCTACATAGAACCGTTGGAGAAAAAATCACAAAGGGCGATAAGATACTAACTCTCTATGCTGAATCCAAACCCAGAATTAAGGATGGTATTGCATTTTTAGAAAGAGAAAAACCTTTAGAATTTTAGGTCATAGGAAGGTTTAAAAAAGTTTATTCTTACCCAAAAATATGGAAAAGGAAATTATCTATAGACAAGAAGTTTTAGACTTTTTAGAAAAAGCAATTAGCATAGAAGAAAAGAGAGGAATAAATCTTGATGATTTAACATTACAATTTTTTCCATCTAATAAACCATTAAGTATAAACCGGATACGTCAAGAAGTGTATAATAAAACTGAAGAAGGAATAATGTTTTACAACTCCTGTGAGCAAATCTATGAATTGATATCCTCAAAACCCAAATATTAATCTTGTTATTTTTCTCATTTCAAATAATTTTTAAACTTACATTTACTTCAATCTTAATGAGAAGACTATCCTATAAAGATGAATTAGTAGATTATCTTAAGAGAAATATTTCCAAGGGGTACACGCTTGATTCTTTAAAATTTGCATTGGCAAATCAGGGTTATTCTAAAGTTTCAATTGATCAAGCCATTGACCAAATGAACAAAGAGCTTGCCGAGCAAGTTCCACCAATAGTAAAAGAAAAACCAAAAATAACCTACGAATTGTATGATGATAAGAATAGAAAAGTTCGATTCAATAAATCTGATTTTTGGGATAATGTAAAATCGGTTTTTAAAAAAAGAGAATATTGATTTCATTCCCAAAACTTAAAAACCCTGAATTTCTATAAATTTCATAAAGCAATAAAGCCTCCGTCATTTAAGGCATTAAGCCTTAGTAATCCGACGGAGCAAAACCACAACAAAAGCCTCCGTCGCATAACGGTTATTGCACCTGCCTTGAGAGCAGGGCCCTTTGGGCTCCCAGGTTCGACTCCTGGCGGGGGCGTGTCAATTTCTAGCCAGAAGTCGTTTGACTCCTTGGTCAAAATAAGAATTATTTTGAGCTCGCAATGAAATGAGAATTCGCCAAGCTTGCTTGAGCGGGCGGGGGCGTGTCGTTTTATCTTATTCTCAATTATAATAATCAATTTAAACATTAAAATAATGAAATTTTATGGAAGACTATCCGCAAATACTGCGTGACGAAGAATTATATACCTTAGAAAAAGCAAATGAAATATGGTATTTTAGATATATTGATAGAGAAGTTTTTAATTCTGTAAAAGATCAGTTAACTCCCAGAGAAATAGATAAACTCACAAAAGGAGATTCTCATGCCATTGTTGGAAGTGCTCTCTATTGCAAAATTTCTTCTCATAGAGAGAATAAACTTGTAAAAGTTAAGTCAATAGAAAAAATTACAATTGATGAAGATGGAGCATTAGAGATTCTTGCAGATTGCTTTTATGTTCCAAAAGGAAGAGAATATCGGTTAGTTGATAAAAATTTTATTCCTCCCACTTCTTCTTTTGAAATAGATTAATCTTTACCAACATTTATATTCTTAAAATTTTTATTTTAGTTATGGTAA
>CAIKWG010000043.1 GCA_903831045.1 uncultured archaeon
CATCTTCCTGTTCTTCTGGAAACTTTGGTGCTACTAAATTTGCTTCCCTAATTTCCTTGACCATCTGGAAATATTCTTTAGCTTCAGTTACATTATTAGCAAGAGACTTATCAGTTATCTCATCATCTTTAACTGTCTTTAAATTATTAAAATCAGCAAGTGGTAAAATTTGATCAGTACCATTTTGTCTAACTAGAGATACTTCATTGTTCTCAACTTTATCCACAAAAAGTAACTCATTATCCCCAGATTTGTAGAACCCACGTACTGGTTCAGAATTTGGAGCAGGTGGAATTTGAACAACTGGGGGGGTAATTTCTGTAGTAGCTGGTTTTTCCCCTGTAGCAGTAGTAGAAATATTAGGAGAAGAAGTATTGTCAGCAACATTATTATCATTAGGTTTATTATCACCAGATTGTGTATCTAATACTTGTTCCTTCTCTTTAAAAGTTAAATCCTTATAAGCTTTACCAAATAATTTATTAGCAATAGCATTTGTTTGTTCAAAACTATTATCTTCATTTATTTGTACACATTCAGATATGGCAACAGTTTCTTTACAATCTGCAAACTGTATAATAGCTTTTTTAGTACGTGGGAATATATGGGCTACTACACCTGATTTTTCATTGATACGCACAAAGGAGCCTACTGTTAAATTCTTAGTGGCAGATTCAGGTAAATCTGTAGATGTTGCAACTGGTTTATTATGGTGGGCACAGTTTCCAGTACACTGTTTCTCACCTAGTTTATGTTTACAACCTTGGTGTTGGAGATCTTGTTTTACAGATTCAGATAATTTCAAAGCTTCAGGTGTGCCAACAAATTCAAATAGTGCACAAGCTACTTCTTTGTTTATTTCTTTTGATTCATATTGTTTTTTTGCAGTCTCCATAACACACGGAAAACTTAATGGCGTCGAAGGATCTCCAGTAAAATCGGTTGTCTTGAAGCGGTAAGATTTGGCAATGACCTTACTAAATTTTTCCCCCGTTTTTTCGTCAAGGCATTCTTCCAATTCTCCATCTGCCCTAGTGCTTGTACCGACGAGACAACCAGCCTCTAATAATGAATTAATAAATGCCCCAGGATTTCCAGGAAGAATTTCAAAAGCAGCATACATTACTTTTTTATCTTCATCTATTTTAAACTCAGAAATAATATGTGAGGTTTCTTTCCAGTCTAATTTTATTTGTGAGAGCTCTGGGTGTTCTTGATTACCAAATAAAGTTCTAGTCTTTAACTTACTTTGAATTTCTGGATCTTTCAAGATAGCCTCAGCCACATCACGCCCATATTGTCTGTTATTTTTATTACGGACATCAAAACGAATTATTGGATACCATACTTTTTTAAGAACACCTGGATGTAGTGGTTCCTTTGATATTTCTGCTTTTTCAATTATTCGTTCATTTAATAACATTTAGGAAACTCCTTTTATGTTCTTTTATATAGATCTTTTTCTTATCTTCCCTGTAAAAAACAATATCATCTAAGTTAGCATATCCAATAATTTTCATATCTTTTTCAGTTTTAATAACATATTTCATTTTATTCTTTTTACAATATTTTC
>CAIKWG010000044.1 GCA_903831045.1 uncultured archaeon
GGAGTTGGATATAAGGATTCCTATGTTAACAAAGGTTTCCTAAAAATAAAATGTGACCATTGCAAAAAAGTATTATTTTTTAAAATAACGGTCATGGGTGTCCTAGTAGAAGTCTCAAAAGAGTTACCTGAGGGTCTTCCCTGTGAATCTCTCTTGGATAAAGAAGATGAATTAAAAAGTGAAGTTCACATCCCTTCAACTGCCTCTGAAGAAACTTTATACTTAGAAATTAAAAGGATCATAGCCGAAAAACTTGATATCTATGAAGATAAAATTAAACCAGAAACAAATTTTATTGAGGATCTCAAAACTGATTCATTGGATCTTGTAGAATTAGTTATGGCATTCGAAGATACCTATAACATTGAAATACCTACTGAAGATGCCGAGAGATTGCTTACTGTAAAAGAAGTTTATGATTATTTATTTATAAGGATATTTAAAACAACCTGAATAATTTTAAAAGGATGGTATATGAAACTTAGCTATCCATGCACAGGTTTTCAAAAAGTACAGATATTTGAAAAGAAGAATATTTCAAAATACATGTTCATTGTTCATATTCATGATAGTATTAAAGAAGTGTATAATCATTTAGGGACGATTGATGGTTATCAAAAACTATATCCAGATCGTAAAGATATAATAGAATTTTATGTTTTTAAAACTCAGCCGTCCAGACAAGATTTCAAAGACATATTTGGCTATGAGCCTATAAATATTTTAGGATGGTCAGGTGGCCCAATTTATGAATGGGTTACTGTAAAGTATATTTACCTCAACGGCAAATCTGAATCAGAATCAAATTCACCAGAAGAAATTGCCATCAAAAAAGATCGACAAGAATCAAAGAATGTTATTCCTGAAATATTTACCACTTATCATTATATTTGCCCTCACTGTAAAAAAGCATCGGAGGTTTCTGAAAAGAGATTGCCATCCGATATCAGATTAAAATTTTCGGAGTTTATAGCCAAACAAAAAGATATCCCAGCAGATTTTGCGCAAATAGTTAATGACCACTTCTGGGATTTAATTTAAAATAAGGCAATAAATAATATGTCTAACTCATTTGAAGAAAAACACCACAGTTTTTCCCAGTATCTCAGAGATCGTCAATCACAATATTATCCTATGGAAATGCTTGAAGATATCCCTGATGAGAATATATTGGAATCTTATAGAAGAGATTTTATGGATGGCTCCTATCATTATACTAAGGAGCAAGAAAAATCTATCATAATGGAGTGTGATTCCAATGAATCTATGCTGAGGGCTTTTGAAAAACTTCAGCATCTAAAACATAGCGAGGAACTGGAAGGAAAACTTATAGAAGAGTTTAAGAGCAATATCAACCCCATCGATGTAACTAAATGTTTAGGTCTTAATAATATTTTAAGCAAGTTAAATAAGATAGGGATAAAAATTGAAATAAAAGATTTAAACACTCTTGTTATAAATGCCGCTTCTATTTTTCCTCATTGGATTTTATCAGGTAATACGTTCTATGTTAGGGAGGACACTCCTAATAATTTTTCAATGGACAGTGATAATTATTGCTCAATATGCTTATTGGAGGAGACTCTTCATAAACTTAAAACCATGCTTGGATGGTGCAGTTACACTATTTCTGGTAATTTTGATATGGAAGAGAAGTACCCTGAAGTTTTTCGGACAAAAATAGTTAATTTTGTACATACAAGTATTTCAGATCTAGTTTCAGATGGTTGCTCAAAGAAATGCTCAAATAAGTGTAATATTTGTGGTGGTAATAGACTAGAAAACTTATTAGACAAGTTATTTGAAGAGATCGTATCCTATATAATGGATTTAACCTTAATTTCCTGTTGGGTCCACGGGAAAGAAAAAGCTTTGGAAGAAGAGAAAAAGGCC
>CAIKWG010000045.1 GCA_903831045.1 uncultured archaeon
AGCAGCACAAAAGATGAAAGAAAAAAATATTCCTTTAGAAGAAGGAAATTTAATAGAATATTATCTTGCTGAAACAAAATCTAAGTCTAAGTTAGTAAGAGATAAAGTCAAACTTCCAGACGAAGCAGGATTATATGATATTGAATATTATCTCACAAAACAGATTTTACCGGCAGTAGAAAACATTTTCCATCTCTTTAATATTGAAGTCTCAGATTTGTCATCGGGAAAAAAACAAGAAAATTTAGCAAAATGGTTTTAACATTCCAAAACCCTTATAAAACAAATTTTCTTACACAAAATATGAACAATTGGAAAAAATTTTCACATGAATTAAAACATCATATCCCCTTTACCTTGGGAGCAACATTGCTATCAATTGCGTTAGTTGCAATTTTATTTTTTGGATTTAATATAATCGTAAATGAAACAGAGTTTGAATTTCTTCATTATATCCATATTTTTGCATCCGCAATTGTTTCTGCAGGGCTTTTTTATAGATACAAAAAAAATCTTCCTAGAGCAATACTCATTGGAATTATTTCTTCAATATTAGTAGGAAGCATTAGTGATGTAATCTTTCCATTTTTGGGAGGAAAACTATTCTCCTTTGCCATTCAATTTCATTTACCATTAATTGAAACACCATTATGGGTAATTGGAGCTGCAATTTTAGGAACACTAATTGGAATTAGCGCAGGAATAACAAAAATACCTCACTTCGTACATATCTTCATATCCATTTTTGCTAGTCTATTCTATATGCTAGCGTTTATACCCGCTATTAATCCAATAACACTATTAATTTCTGTTATAATTGTCTTCTTAGCAGTATTAATCCCCTGCTGTGTGAGTGATATTCTCATGCCCTTCCTATTTTTAGGAAAGGACCTTAAATCCTGCCACTGTAATTAAAACCAATCCAAACCTTTAAATAGTACCATTGTTTAGGAGTAACATGATAAATACAGATGAATTTAAACAAAGAGCAAAAGCGTTAGAAGAAAAATATAATCGAATAGTTGCAAAACCTTATGATTCTAGAAACAAGTTTGAAGGGATGGTTATTCATGAAATAGGCACAAAAGCAAACTCAGCAATAGGATTTTATAACCTATTGGAAGATGGATCAATTTCAAATGAAGAATTTGAGGCAAAATACCTTCCTCATTTAGTTAAAAATCTACAAATATCAGAAAGAATAATCGATTTAGCAAGCATAAAATCATTCAAAAAAAGCAATCTCTTTTCAGATGAAGAAACTAGCTCAAAAGCAGTACTAAAAGAATTGGTGTCTTCAGAAGCAGATTATCTTGAAAAGAATAATATTCAAGTTAAATTTATTGGAAACGACGGAGAAACAAATCTTAAACCCTCAGTTTTATATTCTCTATTTGGAACATTGTTAGGAAATGCCATAAAGTTCACAGTACCAGATTCGCAAATAAATATTTTTGTAAGAACCTACAAGGATAAATTCACACTAGAAATGGAAAATTACCATGATGCTGGAAAACCAAGAAGAACAGACATTGGTTTAGGAAAAGGATTGGGCAAAGAATTTTCTGAAAAAATAATCAAAGCTCTAGATGGTACAGTAGAAAAAACTGATAAACCATTTTTCATGCCCTACCTAGAAGGAAAAGATTTCTACGGAGTTCGGTTTAAAATACCAAATGCAAATTCTAGATTAGAAAATATTGTAGATGAAGATGACAACTAAACAAGAAATCCAAGCACTAGAAAGATTTATTCAAAATATATACACTGCCGAATCTCTAAGTTCAGATGAATCTATAGGAAATTTAGAAAAAAGTTTAGTGGAAATTGTATATAAAGATACTAATACTCATGCTGCAAACGGATTATTAATAACTTCTAGTGGTTATTTTTTAACTGCAAGTCATTGTGCAGATAAATATTCAGAAAAATTAATTCAAGATTATAGGGGAAATCTTTATTTCATAGAAAGAGTCTGCCAAAACAATCCTAATGAAGATATTGCATTATTAAAAATTAAGCAAGATAAATGCCAAAGAGAGAATTATGATTATAAAATAAAAAATATTAATCTTTTATTAAAAGATTACGCTCTAGGTTATTTAATTGAACATAAATCTAGATGGGATGGAGAAGTAATTAATAAATTTGGAAAAATTAAAGGAACCAAGAGGGAATTTCAATGCACCGACAAAGATGGAAAAGATTCTAGGCACAGACTATTAAGTGGAATAGAAACTGAGATAAAAAGTATAATTCCTGGAGACTCTGGAGGTATTTTATTATCCTATTCGGGAGAATTAATCGGATTAACTTCTGCAAAATCAGAAACATTCGAAGTATTTACAACAATCTTTTCTGGATTGAATTTGGTACAAAAGGAAATCAATACTCTAAAAAGCCCACTAAAAAGATTTTTAAGAAAATTATCTAAATAAAAACCCTTAAAACCAGTTGATTTCTCTTATTTTTATGAAACAAAGAAGAATTCCAGACCCAAAACCTCTATTCGTAGAAAGAATGAATAAACTTATTACAGAAGAAAAAGATAGGGAAGCCTATTGGGAAATTTCTAAAACAGAGCCACAAAATTCTATTCGTTGTAATACAATTAAGATTTCTCCAGAAGAATTAATAGCTAAATTAGAAGCTAGAGGTTGGAAAATTTCTCAACCCTGGAAAAATTATCCAGAAGTAATGATTATTGAATCAGAACTGAAACCAGGAGAACTTGGAAGATCAATAGAACATCTGCTAGGATATTACTACGTGCAGGAATTATCCAGCATGCTTCCAATAGTTGCACTTGCTCCAAAAGAAAATGAATTATTTCTAGATTTATGTGCTGCCCCAGGTTCAAAAACAACTCAGGCAGCAGCAAAAATGAAAAATACTGGAACAATAATAGCCAACGAAGTATCACTAGGAAGACTTAGCATTTTAGCAATTAATCTCGAAAGATGTGGAGCTCTTAATACAATTCTCTCAAGAAAAGATGGACGTTCACTTTGTAAAAATTTCAAAGAGTTAGGAATAGAATTTGATAAAATTCTTGTTGATGCACCATGCTCGGGAGAAGGAACCATAAGAAGTTCTCCTCAAACCTATATTATTTGGAATCCTCGAACAATTCGAGCGATGTCCATCCTGCAAGAAACTCTTTTTGTAAATTCATTTGAGGCACTAAAAGTAGGTGGAGAAATAATATACTCCACTTGTACTCATGCTCCAGAAGAAAACGAAGAAGTAATAGACAGATTTCTAAAAAAGCTAGGAAACAGAATAGAAGTCATGGATTTTGAACTTCCAGTTAGAACACGACCAGGAATTACAAGTTGGGAAAATAAAGAATATGATAAAAGAGTGGTAAAAGCAAAAAGAGTCTATCCTCAGGATAATGACACAGAAGGATTTTTTGTATCTAAATTTAGGAAGGTGAAACCATGATTCCAACAATAAACTTTTTCAATTCAAAAGAAAATAAAGCATTTCTAGAACAGTTGAAAGAACAATTTGGAATTACTAAACTTCCAGGAAGAGTTACAAAGATAGGAAAAGAAAAAATATTTCTATTTGCAGGAAATCTTGAAGAAGACAAAATAATGAAAATGCAAAAACTTATCCCAATTGAAAGAATTGGTATCTATCTTGCAAAAGAATTTGAAAGAGAATACAGACTTTCAATCGAAGGAACACAAATACTAAAAGATCAAATAACAAAAAACGTTATTGAATTGAACGAAGAACAGAAAGAAACTTGGATGATGGGCCATGAATTACTAATGAAAACAGATAAAAAAGGCTTTGTCATAATAAAATATAAAGAAGACATGCTTGGAACAGGTAAAGCATCGGAAGAAAAAATAGCAAACTTCATTCCAAAATCAAGAAGACTGAAAGATAAAACAATTGAAAAATAAAATGGATAAAGAACAAATAATTAAGGCAGGGAAAATAGCTCAAGAAGTAAAGGTTTATGCACGATCGATCATAAAAAAAGACATGCTTCTTCTAGAAATTGCAAATAAGATAGAAGAAAAAATATTTGAACTTGGTGGAGAACCAGCTTTTCCAACAAATCTTTCAATAAATGAAATAGCAGCTCATTACACTCCAACCTACGATGATGACACCAAAGCATCAGGATTGCTAAAGGTAGATTTAGGAGTTCAGGTTAATGGTTGGGTTGCAGATACAGCTTTTTCTCTAGACCTAGAAAATTCAGACGAAAATAAAAAATTAATTGAAGCTGCAGAAGATGGACTTAAAGCAGCAGAAAAAATACTTTCATCAAAAGCAACTCTCTCACAGATAGGAGAAGCAATAGAAACTGCAATAAATAAAAAAGGATTTAATCCAGTTTCAAATCTTTCCGGACATTCAATGGAAGAATATGATTTGCATGCAGGAATTACAATTCCAAATGTAAAGAATAATGCAACTTCTGAACTTGGAGAAGGATTGTTTGCAATAGAACCATTTGCAACTTCGGGAACAGGAAGAATCTACGACGGAAAACCTTCTGGAATTTATCAGTTAGTTAGTGGAAAAAGTATTAGAAATCCAAATTCAAGAGAAATTTTAGAATATATTACTGATTATTATTCAACACTTCCATTTGCTTCTAGATGGCTAGTTGAAGAATTTGGAACAAAGGCATTAATTGCTCTAAAACAATTAGAACAAAATGAAAATGTTCTTCAGTTTAATCAATTGGTAGAATCAAGCAAAGCGAAAGTAGCTCAAGCAGAAAATACTTTCATCATTGAAAAAGATAAAGTTATCAAAACAAGTGAGTAGATTAACTAATAAAAAATTATTTCTTAGAGAATACAAAAACATTCCAAGCTGTATCCTTTACAGGCAAATCAGTAAAAGGAATAATCTCTTTTTGCATTAAATCCCTTGCAAAAGCGGTCTTGAAAGCGCTTATAGAATGTTCTGTGTAAGTTAAATAAAATTTTGTACCAGAATTAAATTTTTTTAAAAAATTGTATGCAGCTTTTGCATCTCGAATACAATCATAAAATAAAGAATTTGAAAGATAGACTTTATTAAACTTAGAAAAATTTGGCCTCACTCTAAAAAAATTTCCTTCCTTCAGAGTTAAATGTTCTAAATTATTTTTGACTAATTCGGGGTTTATGTTAGAAAAATATTCATTTCTAAGCCCATAATTTGGTAGATACTTACCACAATCATTTCTCCCAATAGCTAAAGACCTAAAAAAAGAAAGATCGCTATCTTGAGAATTTTTTAAATCCTTAATTCTTGCTTCTACAAAAGCTAATTGATAAGGATTGTAATCTACAGCACAAACCTTAGCCCCATGTTCAATGAACATAAAAGGCACATCTCCCCCCCCACAGATAGAATAAATATTGTCTTCTGGTGAAGGTTTTAATCCTTCTCTAATTGCAAAAATGTTTTCATTAGTAACAGGAAATCTGCAAGATATCATAAAAAAAGTTTACAATACAGAATATATAAAGTTAATTATAATAGAAAAATCAATTATTTTTCTCCCCTAATCTTCTCAGCTACTTCATCCAACTTACTAAAATTCTCTGATGCTCCAAGAAACCATAACTTAAGTTTATCTTCTTTATATCTTGGAAAAACATGAAAATGAATATGCATAACTTCCTGTCCTGCAGCAACTCCAGAATTATTTAGGATATTAATTCCTTCTGCATTTAGTTTATCTTTTAACATTAGGCTAATTCTTTTACAAGATTTGTTTAATCCTGCAATAACTGATTCAGAAACATCAAACATATTTTCATAATGCTTCTTAGGAATAACAATTGTATGCCCATCACAAATAGGATCAATACTCAAAAAAGCCAAATAATTCTCATCTTCCCAAATCTTATTACAAGGAATTTCCCCATTTGCAATTTTACAGAATATACAATCTTCAGCCATAAATAAACAAGAAAAAAAGAGTTTTTAGTTTTTTCTAATTTAATTTAGAATAATAATCAGTATCATACTTTTTATAAAAAGTAACTAATCTATTTCGATTGTCAATATAATCAAGAGTATCTTTTAATTTTTCTTTTGTTCTATCCAATGTGTTTTCAATACCTTCCAACATCTTCATTACTAAATTGTAAAATTCTTCTTCAGACAAATCTTCTAAATTAGGCTTAATCTCCATAATTTCAAAACAAATTAACAGTTTAAAAGAATTATTGTAATGCAAGTTTAACTTTTTATTGAAAAAAAGAGGCCGGAAATACCCAAAACAAAAAGAATAACGCCTAGCACTCCAAATGATGAAGAGCTAAGACCAGTTACAGCTCCAGTAAAACTATTAACTCCAACAGCCAGTCCTGCAAAGGTAGCAATCCCAAAAATAGAAGTTAAAATCTTATTTGTAAGATTATTTCCTTTATGTTCTTCAAGAAAATCAGTAATAAGTTTTTCATTTTTTGCTGGAATTTTCATTCCAGATTCTATTCCTGTATTGTAAGCCTTTTGCAATCTTCTCACAACAGAATTTCTATTCCCATAACCCATTCTATCATAAAGAATTGCTCCCATATGTGCTACAATAGGATTATTTTCCTTGACTCCTGTTTTTAGTAATTCTTCTGCTACGGCCAAAGCTTCTCCAGTTTCTTCATCTCTGAATTTTTCCCCCTTCGCCCACTTGGTCACATAATATTCAGCTTTATTTGGCAATTCAAATTCTAAAGGGACAGAAAATAAACCAACTTTTAATAAAAATTTTTGATAATCATCGGACTTAGAGTTTTTGTAATGCTCATACTCTTTTTTATAACCTTTTTTAAAATTATCACTCACCTTAGACATTAATAGAATAAATTATTATTATTTATATATTTAACCTAAATAACCATCATCTTTTCTGTCTGTTGCTGATTTTGCAGATTTGATAAAGCTCTCTTCCATTTTCTTGTAAGTTTCAATTGATCTCTTAGTTACACTTGGATTTACCTTTGTCAAAGCTTCATCAAAATGTTTCTTAAATACTTCCTTAGAGTTTATATCCTCACGAAGAGCAATCATTGCTGCTTCACGAACCAACCCCTCAATATCTGCACCTGTGAATCCATCCAACTCTTCTGCAAAATGTTTAAGGTTTACATTTTTAGCGAGAGGCATATTTCTAGTGTGAATCTTAAGAATAGTTTCTCTTCCTTCTACTCCTGGAGCATTTACTAAAAGTATCTTATCAAATCTTCCCGGTCTCAGTAATGCAGTATCTAACATGTCGGGTCTATTTGTAGCTCCAATAATTAAAACATCAGTCATTTCTTCAAGGCCATCCATCTCTGCTAATAATTGATTCAGAACTCTTTCAGTAACCTTTTGCCCACTGTCCATTCCTCTTTTCCCTGCAAGTGAATCTATTTCATCAAAGAAAATAATACATGGAGCAACTTGTCTTGCTCTTTCAAAAATCTTTCTAACTCCTTCTTCAGATTTACCAACCCACATGCTTAACAGTGAAGGACCCTTAACCTGTATGAAGTTAGCTTCTGATTCTTTTGCTACCGCTCTTGCTAACAGAGTTTTACCTGTTCCAGGAGGGCCATAAAGTAAAATTCCTCTAGGAGGTCTAATTCCCATTCTCTTAAAACTTTCAGGATGCTTCATTGGCCATTCAACCGCTTCCTGCAAATCTTGTTTGATTGAATCTAATCCACCAACCTGCTCCCACCCAACATTTGGAGTCTCAACAAGAACTTCTCTCATTGCAGAAGGTCTAACAACTCTCAAGGCATCCTTGAAATCTTTTTGATAAACAATTAATTGTTCTAATATTTCCTTAGGAATTTCTTCCTCATCTAATTTAATTTTATTAAGATTTTTTCTTAAAACCACCATTGCAGCTTCTTTAGTTAAAGATTCTAAATCTGCACCAACAAATCCGTGAGTCAGAGAAGAAATATCCTTCAGATTAACATCTTTTGCAAGAGGCATTCCTCTTGAATGAATTTTTAGAATTTGCAATCTTCCATCTTTATTTGGAACTCCAACTTCAATTTCTCTATCAAATCTTCCTGGTCTTCTCAAAGCTTCATCAAGAGCATTGATTCTATTTGTTGCACCAATAACAATAACTTTTCCTCTAGCCTTAAGCCCATCCATCATTGTTAAAATCTGAGAAACAACTCTTCTTTCAACTTCTCCCTGAACATCTTCTCGCTTCGGAGCAATTGCATCAATTTCATCAATAAAGATTATTGAAGGTGCATTTTTTTCAGCTTCTTCAAAAATAGTTCTAATTTTCTTTTCAGATTCTCCATAAAATTTAGACATAATCTCTGGACCGTTTAATAAAATAAAATGTGCTTCTGTTTCGGTTGCCACAGCTTTTGCTAATAAAGTTTTACCTGTTCCGGGAGGACCATATAACAATACTCCTTTAGGGGGAGTAATCCCAAGTCTATTAAAAATTTCTGGATGCTTCATAGGAATTTCAACCATTTCTCTTATTTTTTTAATTTCTTCATTTAATCCTCCGATATCTTCATAATGAATCTCTTGAATATTCTCTTCAACAACATCTACTGCCTTCGGATTAAGTATTACTTCAGTATTCTCGCTTACAATAACAGGAACATTAGATGGGGTTGTGTTCACTACTAAAAATTTAAGATTGGTTACTCCTCCTCCAAAATTTCCAAAACCAAATCCTCCAAGAATATCTCCAAGATTACCGAAAAGATCATCTATTTCTCCCCCTTCTCCTCCGCCCATTAAATCTTGTCTTTTTTGAACACCACCAATTACTACCATATCTCCCTTAACAAAACTTCTACCAAGAAGTCCCCTTCTTAAACTATCGGGGTCTCCTTGAACCATTAATCCTTTTTGTGCAGGAGCGATTGTAACTTTTTTTGCTTCCTTAATATCTGCTTTAGAAACAAGAATTTCATCTCCAATACCTGTTCTAGCATTTTTTCTTTGAATTCCATCTATTCTTATAATTCCTTCACCAACATCTGCAGGATATGCTTTATCTACAATCGCTACACTAATTTTAGTTCCATTAATTAGAATAAAATCTCCTCTCTTAACTCCGAGAGTTCTCATAACTTCAGGGTCTATTCTTGCAATTCCTTTGTAAGCATCATCTTGCAATGCTTCGGATACTTTTAATTTAACTTCTACATTTTTTGTTTTTTCCATTATTCTTCTTCTCCAATTTCAATATCATTTTCATTTTCATCTTTGTCTATTTTAATTAATTGTTTTTTATTTCTTTCTGGATGCGCAGAATCAGAAAATTCTCTCGCATGCAAAACTGGTTTATTATTTTTAACAACATGAACTTCTCTAGATTTAATAACTCTTGAATTTGGTTCTCCTTCTTCACTGGTATTAAACATTAATCTAAGTCTTCCTGCATTTTCAAAGGAGAGTCTAACCATGTCATCAATCATGCTTTCCTGATCTCTCATAAAGTCTACAATCTCACGCGGAATTGAAACAGCATAGGAATTTCCAACCATCCTCATCTTAACATTAAATTCTTTCTGTTTAAGTCTCATAAAATTTTCATATTCAGCTTTATCCTGAGGATGAACAATAGCTTCTCCACATTTAGCACATTTTTTTGCTCTTAGATTAAAACCATTTTTAGAAATAAGTACGGTCTCCATAGGTTTTTCACAATGCTTGCATAAAATCTGATTGTCAAATATATCCATCATGTGTATACAGATAAGTGTATACTATTTAAATGTTTTGATAAACTTCCATTTAAATTATACACAAAATTTTAAAAACAAATCTCTTCCTTAATGTAATATGAATCTAAAAAAAATATTAGAAAATAAAAAAATTCAACTAAAGTTTAAAAAAATTAATCCAAATGAGATATTCGAAGAAGAATTATCCAAGATTTCCTTAAATTATCAAGAACAAAAAAATTTTGAAAAATACGCATTAGATGAAAGAGGCGTTCATCCATTATTTGATAAATATATTTCTGCATTTAAAAAAGTGGATGAAATACTTTTAAACCTCTCATGGGACGATGCAAGAAAATATGTTTCTTTAATGAATAGAGAAACAAATAGAGCTTTTTACTTTTCCACAATAAAAGGACTCTGGAAATGTAAAGGACCTTCTCCAGATATAGAAATTGGCCATGAATAAATCCACCAACCTTAAAAACTAATAAATCTTTTCTATTAAATGGAAAAAAGAGGGTCAAAATTTAAGAATTTCTGGAAAAAGTTTTGGTTTACAGTTTGGGGAGATAATTCATTTAAGGGTTGGATAATCTCTATAATATTTTTGTTTCTTCTAATCAAATTAGTTTTCTTCCCATTAATGAGTTTAACAACTGGAACAAAATTACCTCTGGTTATTGTAGAATCATGCTCGATGCATCATCAAGACACAATCTTTGGAAATTTTGATAGTTGGTGGTCAAGACATGAATTGAAATATTTTAAGGTTGCAATTGATATAAATGAATTTGAAACTTTCACAATGAAAAAAGGATTTACCAAGGGAGACATTCTTTTTGTAACAGGAGTTAAACCAGAAAAAATTAAGGTAGGAGATATAATTATATTCCAAACAGATGGATACAAAACCCCCATAATTCATAGAGTAATAAGAATATATTCAAAAAATAATCAGACCATTTATAGCACAATGGGAGATAATAATAATGGGCAACTTCCTGCAGAAAAAGAGATATATGCAAATCAAATTATAGGAAAAGCAAGATTTCAATTAGTACCATATGCTGGTTGGGTAAAATTAATTTTCTATGAACCTCTTAGAGCTCAAAATGAAAAGGGAACCTGCACTGAGAATTAATAATAATCTCAAAACTCCTCTTTTAAACATTTAGCTCGTGCTTTTAGGGACACTTCATTAAACACAACTTTTTTAAACAAAAAAAGAGTAGAACATTAATGGAATTTTGTCCCAAATGTGGTGCTGTTTTAGTACATAAAAAAAGTAGTAATGAATGCCCAAGATGTAAATATGTAAAGAAAGGCGCAACATCATTAGCAACATCTGAAAAAACTTTTGAAAAAAAAGAGATTGCAATTGTAAAAGACAAAGATAAGGGAATGGATGTAATGCCAACAACCTATGAAAAATGTCCAAAATGTGGTTGCGATAAAGCATATTTCTGGTCTGTTCAAACACGGGGAAGCGACGAGGCAGAAACAAAATTCTTCAAATGTGTTAAATGCACTCATACTCGAAGAGATTATAGTTAAATTAAAAAGCAATTTCTACAAAGCAACAATTTTTTAAACTCACTCTTGCTCAAAATACCATGGCTCCGTAGCTCAGTCTGGTTAGAGCACTGGACTCTTAATCCAGGTGTCGTGGGTTCAACTCCCATCGGGGCCATAGTTCTTTAAAATAAATGGAGTTGTGGTTGCTGGACTCCTAGAACCCGCTGGAGGTTGTAGTTCAACTCCCATCGGGGCCATAATTTTTTTTAGAATACATTTAAGTTAGTAATAAATTATCCGAATAATAAAAAGAATAAACTTCCTAATATAAAATATTCTTCAGAATAAATTCAGTTAAAAAACCATTTTATCTTCTAGCTTTTAACTAAACTTCTCATTCAAGGGGCAGGTAGTAATCACCTCTACCTATCGTATGATTGATTGAATCTTTTCAATAGCTTCAGCAGCTTCTTGACCTTTCTTAGTGAGTTTGATTAATTTTATTCGCCCCTTTTTATCAAACTCAACTAATCCAAGATCTTCTAAGATCTGTAGGATCTTCACTGCGTGGCTATATGTACAATCAACTTCCTTAGCCAAAACACTACCATACCTCAATCGTGTATTCTTCTTCAGAGAGACCAACATCATTGCTGGCTTTCGTCTGAAAAAGACATCGAAATTGTCTTTCATTTTTCAGATTGGATATTTAATGTATATATCCTGATATATACTTCCTTTTAAACCTTTTCAAAACTCTATGTTCTAACATAGGGTTACAAGATATAGATATTAATCAGATGAGAAACCAAAATTTATTAACCTCTTTTAATATAAACAATCATGAAAATACTTGCAGTGGGAGACTTACATGGAGATAGTGGCTTAGCAAGAAAACTAGCAGAAAAAGCAAAAAAAGAAAATGTAGATCTAGTAATTATAACTGGAGATTTAACTTTTCTAGAACAATCTACTTATCAATTAATTGGACCCTTTGAAAGAGAAGGAAAAGATGTTTTGATTATTCCTGGAAACCATGAATCTAATGCTACGATGAATTTTTTAGAATCAAAATACATGAAAACAAAAAATATTCATGGAGCTCATTCAGAAAAAAACGGAATAGGATTTTTTGGAGTTGGATATGCAACAACTGCAGGACCTTTTGCAATTGAAGAAAAAGAAATGATGCATTTATTAAAAAAAGGTCATGAAAAGATTAAGCATTTAGAAAAAAGCATAATGGTAACCCATATGCATCCAGAAGGAAGCTCTTCTGAAAAAACAGGATTTAAGGGTTCAAGCTCAATAAAAAAAGCAATCAAAGAATTTCAACCAGATGTTGCATTGTTTTCTCATATTCACGAAGCAGGTGGAGTAGAAGATAAAATTGGCAAAACAAGATTGATTAATGTTTCAAGAAAAGGAACTATTTTTGAGATTTAATTTCTCTTTCCAGATTCAAAGGCTCTTCGAGTTGCTTCTTTCATTTTAATTAAATCTTCTAAAGAAATATTTTTAAAATTATTCTCAAGGTACATTTCAACTGCCCCAATTAAATCTGATAATTCTTGCAAGGCCATTAATTTATTTTCCTGAGTAACTGCATCCTTAAATTCTAAAAATTCTTCATTAATCTTAGAATAACTTCCTATTTCTCCTTTGGGAATATCCTTTAGATGGTATGATTTTTTTTCCAATCCCAAAACTTGACTAAGCCTAGGTTCTGCAACACCAGTTCCATATATCCAAGAAAAATTATCGTAATTTCTAAGCCCATAAGATCCAAGTTCAATTTGACTTTTCTTAGATAGTATATCTTTTCCTTCAAAAGTATCGATTATTTCAATATCAAGATATTTTTTAAAAAAAGACTCTGCTGTCTTTAAAACATCATGAACATTATTTTCAAATTTGTCCTTAGAAAAGTTCCCATATCCCAAGAAATCAATAAGCTCTACTTTCTCAAACCAATTAAAGTGAAGATTATCAAGAATTTTTTCATCTCTGAAACAAGGAGTACAACAAACATATTTTCCAGGAACCAATTTATTCTGCATTATTAATTCTAAAAAAGATTGTTCTCCAGAAGCAACATTACATCCAAGAAAATTATCAAACAATTTAACTCCTTTTGGAGCAGTTATTGTATTTGCTTTTTCAGAAACAATCCATGGCACTTCAAGATATTCAAAACCTTCTGAAACATAAAACTCAATAGCATGAGAAATCTTAGAGTAATCTATTTTAAAATTACTCTTCAAAAAGTGTTCCAAATAAGGTTTTAATTCCATTTTCTATTTTTTTTGAATATTTAATAATTTCAGTTAAATCTCTATTTCCATAAATAATTCCAACTTCCCCATCATTAGTTTCCCCCTTGAATTCGCAAGCCACACAAGGATTTCTCAGAATAGAATCTTTATCAGGATTAGAATCAATACCCATAGGAGATTTACAAGTATGCCTTAATTTCCAAGTTAATTCTTCTGTTTTCCGATTATAATTTCCCCCAAGATAGGGATACTTTCCAGAAATCAAAATAGATTCTGGATGAAATTCAATTAGATAATTGATTTTATTTGCATTGACTTTTATTTCAGAAATATTTCCATTTTCAATAACCAATTTTGCAAGATTGATTTTAAGCTCTCTATTTGAAGTTTCAAAATACAAATTTAATAGTCTATACTCATTATTCATAGCATTATACTTATCCCAAACGTCTCCAGCAAGCTCACTTCCATAATCTTCAACTATACTTTTAGTAAGTTGATATTGATATTCTACTTCTTCCTTTAATTTTTCTATTCTTTTCTTTAATTCTAGTTCAATTTTTTTATTTTCCATTTTCCACTTCTCCTTCCAAACTTTTTTGTTTTTTGTAAGCTACACAGTTAAGATAATCGTCACATCCCGAATCACAATCTGGATGACCTTGAGGCATTCCATACTCTCCATAATAGGTTCTTAACGTACAAACATAACTTCCTAAAGAAGAGTAAAGTAAATCATAACCCTCAAATTGAGAGTATGGACAATCTTTTCCACATTGTTTTTTATTTTCCATTTTCCACTTCCTTTTCTTTTTGCATTCGATAAACTTCACATTCAAGATGATTAGTTTTTGGACAAATAAGATATCCTAAAGGTTCATAATAATGATCATAAAGTATTCCTAAAGGAAGACATTGATAATTCCCTAGAGAACGCAGAGGATCATAAAGATCAAATTTAGAATAAGGACAATCCTTTCCACATTGTTCATTCATTTTTGACTTCCCCATCCAATTTAATTTTATTAAGATATTCTAAACATTTCAAATATTCTACACATTCACATCTCAAAAAGATAGATTCGTTCGCAAGAGCATTCTTATTTTCTTGAATAGTACATTCCCCATATTCTATTGGAAATGGAATTCCAGGAGAGAGATAATAATCTTCATAGTCAATAAGGACGTAAGGACAACCTTCAGAAAAACTATTTGTTATCATCCTACCAACATCTCACTCATTTTAATTATATTTTTAAGCTTAGCCATTATAGATGGTTTCAAATTCTTAGATTTATAAAAATCCAATAATTTTTCATAAGAATTAGGAAAATTTATTCCAGATTTAGAATTATACTCATACAGAACATTCATTTTTCTTTTTGCAGCATCTTCATCCTTTAACAAAATATCAACTGCAAATTCTCCTATTGGTTTTGAAGCAGAGAATTTAAATCCCTTAGTATAGAATTCTTCAGGTTTATTCTCTCTATCCCAAGGATGCATAATTTCAAAACCTTCTTGTAAATTAACTACCTCACATTCTAGCATTTGAGAATAATCAGAAGTGTAAATTTTTAATTCTTTTTCCAGTTGAGAAAAAGATAAAACTGGAAATCCAATATTTTCCAAAAACCCTTTCAATTTTTCACTATCCTTAATTTGCTTTTCTAAATCTTTTTTTTCCTGCTCCAAAGATTTAATATAATCATTCATTTCATTAAACGAAGTTAAAGCCATATCCATTTTACCAACAACTCCATTCACTTTCTTCAGGATTTTTCTTCCTAATTTCATTTATTTGATTATAAAGACTCAAAAGCAAATCCTTCTTTACACCATGATTTTGATAAAATTCAATTATCTTATCAACATGCACAGGATGAGTTCTTTGATATCTCTCCCAATCACCATGAAGAGAGGCTCCAGAAACAGTATGTTTAGTTTGATATATTACATTCAGATAATCATATGGTCCAACATCGTGCTCATGTCTGCAAAAAATAGGCATCATCAGTTTAGAGTTTTCATCTTTTAATTCAAAGTAAAAATCAAAAATGCAAAATTTATCTTCATCACTATAATTTATTCCAGAATAATTATAACGCCCTCTTGCTTCTTCTATTTTAATTTTTTCTGCAAGCGAGTAATCCCTTGAAATAAATTCTTCTCTTTGAAAGCTTTTTCTTGAATGCCCAACCAACCTCTCGTCAGTCAAAGTTTCTACTAAGATTTCCCCAGAAAATTTCCTTAAAATTTCTGTTTGATTTTTTAATTTTTCAAGATTTTCTAAAATTTCTGTTTGATTTTTGATTCTCTCAAATTCTTCTATTTTAGGTTTGAAATATTCTTCTAATTTTTTTGTCATCTTCTTCCTCCAAGAATTATTTCAGCAGGCTTTGCTTTTCGAAGATCATTTATTTGCGTATAAAGGTCAAAGAGAAGTTCTTTTTTTACTCCTTTAATTTCATAAAAACTTATTATTTCATCGAGAGGTTTTGGATGAAATCTTCTGGTAGTTTCAAATTCATCATAATGACCTCGATAAGAAGTATGAGTATTATAGATAACATTCATTTTATCAAATTCAAGATTTTCATGTCTACAATAAACTGGAATGCAAAGATTATATTTATCATCTTTTAGTTCAAAGTATAGATTAAAAATACAGAATTCTTCGTCATCTGAATCTTTCACTCCTCCAGGAGTATAGTGCCCAGATAGGTTCATTATCTGGATTTTTTCTGCAAGTGAATAATCTCTGGTAATACACTCTGCTCTCTTTCTATCACGCTCATTATATCCAGAAAGCTGATCAGTTAAAGTATCTATGAATAGCTCTCCAGGAAATTTTTCAAGAAGTTCTTTTTGTCTTTTTATTTTCTCAAGCTCGTCTAATTTAGGTTTGAAGTGTTCGTCTAAGTTTTTTGTTACCATCTTAATTATCCCTAGACTTGTATTATTAATGACTCTTTCTGTACAAAATTTGTCAATAGTGTTGTATAAAACATAAAATATTATAAATAGAAGAAATCAAGAAACATTATGCTAAACAATGAAACAATTCAAAAAATAGAAAAATTTGTTTCTCAAAAACCAAGAAGTGTTCAAGAGATTGCAACACATCTGGATAAAAATTGGAGAACTGCAGATAGATATATCAAAGAAATTGAAGATGAAACAGGAACAATCTCCACACGAACATTTAGAGAAGGAACCAGAGGAGCACTAAAAATTGTTTATCTTCTGAATCCAGATAAAATAAGCTCTTCAAAATTCCAAGAAGAATTAGAAGAAAGAATAATGAGACTTAGAAGAAAAGAAGAATTCTCTGCTTTTGATATATTCCAGTGTGTTCCAGAAAAAAATAAATTAGCAATTGTAGAAGAAGAAATATCCGAAGCATCTACTAATCTTCAAGAACTAATATCTATCCTAAATGGAACAGAAAAAGAATTAAAACTCTTTTCAGGAAATCTTTCTTGGATTAATCTAAAAAAAGGAAAAATAGATTTATTCAATACATTAGAAAAACTTGTAAAAAGGGGAGTTAGAATTAAGGTCCTTTGTAGAGTCGATTTAGATGGGGTAGATAATATAAAACAAGTTTTACAATTAAATTACAAATATGGGAAAGAACTAATAGAAATAAGACACCGAGAGCATCCAATTAGAGCATTTGTCATTGACAATACATCAATCAGATTGAAGGAAATAAAAGAACCAACAGGGAAGATAAAAGAATTAGATAAAAAGAAATTTATCTTTTATACCATCCGAGATAAAGAATGGGCAGAGTGGCTATCAAAGATATTCCTTAAAATGTTCAACACATCAATTAGTGCTGAAAAAAGAATCACAGAGCTAAATAAACTCATAAAAAAATAAAAACCCCAAAACTATAAATCTTTTAAAACCTCTATTCTAATAGAATATATAAGAAAATGCTAAAACCCAAAAAAACAAAGCAAGAACAAGCAGTGGAAGCTCACCTTTTTGAAAACAAGGATATTAAGCAGATCACAGAAAAAAAAGTAAGTTCAGAACCAAGAAGAGAAGATTTACTTAGAAATACAACCGAAAAGGAAGTTACAACTTCTAATCAAACTATAGAAAAACCAAGAAAGGTTGTAGAAAAGAAAACAAAAAGAATCAATCCAAGAGATTTAGAAACAGTAGAAAAAATTGGAGAAGGATTATCCAAGGCCAAAAGAAAAAAAACAAAGATTAATTCAAAAGGAAAATCATTCAAATCTAAAAGAACCGTAGTAAAAAGGGAAGCCTATCTCCCTCCGAAAATAATTCTAAAAAAGGGTGGCTATGAACTAGTAATTACAGAAAAACCTCAAGCAGCAGCAAAAATTGCAGCAGCTCTAGGAACTGCAACAAAAAGAGAAATTAAGGGAGTTCCATATTATGAAGTAACACGAGATAAGAAAAAAATAATTGTTGCATGTGCAGTAGGTCATTTGTTCACTCTAATGCAAACAACTTCAGGTTCAGAAGTTCCAACTTTCTCAATCGATTGGGTTCCGAATTTTCAAGCAAAAAAAGGAGATTTCACAAAAAAGTATTATGAAGTTCTTTTGGCCCTAGCAAAAAATGCAGGAAGTTTAACAGTTGCAACAGATTATGATATTGAAGGAGAAGTTATTGGAACAAATGTAGTAAGATTAATTTGTAATCAACCAGATGCAAATAGAATGAAATTTTCGACACTAACTACAAAAGAATTAAACAAAGCTTATGATGAAAAATTACCTTCGCTTGATTGGGGCCAAGCGACTGCAGGAGAAACAAGACATTTCTTGGATTGGTATTATGGTATCAACCTATCTCGTTCTTTAATGAATGCAATAAAGACAACTGGAAAGTTCAGAATAATGTCTATTGGTAGAGTGCAGGGACCAGCACTAAATATGATCGTTCAGAAAGAAAGAGAAATTCAAGAATTTAAACCAGAACCCTATTGGCAAGTATTTGTTATACTAGAAAAACCAGAAATTGAATTAAAATATGTAAAGGATATTTTTGATAAAAAAGAACTAGATAAGTTCAAGGATTTAGAAGGAAAAACTGGAGAAGCAAGAACAGATAAGACAGAACAAATTCTTCCTCCAAATCCGCCTTTTAATTTAACAACATTACAAACAGAATCATATAGGCTTTTTGGATACAGTCCTTCAAGAACCCTACAACTTGCACAAACATTATATCTAGCAGGATTGATTTCTTATCCAAGAACTTCATCTCAACAATTACCAGATTCAATTGATTACAAACCAATTTTAGAAACACTAAAAAAACTTTACAAAGTTGCTAAATTAATAAAAAAAGAAAAACCAATACAGGGAGAAAAAACAGACCCAGCCCATCCTTCTATTTATCCAACTGGAAACCAGCAAGTTCTTTCTGGAGATGAAGAAAAGATATACGACTTAATTGTAAGAAGATTTTTATCTCTATTTTGTGAAGATGCAATAATTGATAAAAAAAGAATAGTTGCTAAAATAGAAAAATTTGATTTTACAACAAATGGAGCAGAAATAAGAAAGAAAGCCTGGTTAGAGATTTATCCTCAAAAAATTAAAGAAACTCAAATTCCAGATGTAACTGGAACAGTTAAAGTAAAATCCTCACGAACAGAAGAAAAGGAAACTCAACCTCCAAAAAGATATTCTCAAGCTTCGATAGTATCAGAGCTAGAAAAAAGAAATCTGGGAACTAAGGCAACTCGTGCAGCAATTCTAGAAACACTCTATGACAGAGGATACGTTAAGGAAAAATCAATTGAAGCAACACCCTTGGGAATTTCTTTAATTAGCACGCTAGAAAAATATTCTCCAATAATTATTGATGAAGAATTAACAAGAGGACTGGAAGAAGACATGGAACATCTTGCAGAATCTAAAGAAAAAGATCTAAAGAAAAAAGAAGAAAATATTCTAGAAAAAGCAAGAGAAATTATAAGAAAAATAACCACAGACATGAAACAAAAAGAAAATAAAATAGGAGAAGAATTACTTCAAGCTCAAACAGAATTAAGAGAAATGGAGCAAAAAGAAAATACATTAATCCAATGCCCTAAATGTCACAAGGGAGATTTAAGAATTACCTACTCAAGAAAGAACAGAAAATTCTTTGTAGCCTGTTCAGCCTATCCTGATTGTAAAAACACATATTCTCTTCCTCCATACGGAGCATTAAAGAGAGTAGACAAAGTTTGTGAAGATTGTAATTTTCCTATGTTAATGTCTCTAAGAAAAGGAAAAGGTCCATGGATATTCTGTTTTAATCCAGAATGCCCAAAAAACAAAAAGAGAGTTGAAGAATACAACGAAAAGAAAGAAAGAGAAAATACAGAAGCTTCTAATCTTTCTGCCTGATAAAAGAATATTTATTAAAAATATTTTTGTCTAACTTTAGTTTTCCGGAAGCATCTTCAAGAGGAATTAAAGAACCAGAAAAAAATTTCAAATTAACTAACACCTCATTATTCGCTAACAATTCTTCCAATTTTCCCAGACTATCTGGTAAGCTGACCTTGCCAATACACATCCCTTTTAATCTTCTTGAAGAAAACCCCTTTTTAACCTTAAGAGAATCTTTTCCAGAAAGGTAGTTCAGGTGATAAAATCCAGCAAAAAGATAGGAATAATCTTCTAATTTTTTATCTAATTCTCCTCTCTCAACGGAGGGAAAATTTTCTTTGAATTTTTCTAATTCTTCATACCAAACAGGCTCCATCTTTATCACAACATTTCCTTTGGGAGGAAAAAAAACATACCTAATTCCATGATAGGCAGAAAATCCTGCTAATAGACTTATGCTCATAAATAATGAACCAAATGAAGGTTTAAAAAAATTTATATCCAAGATTAAAACCACTTTCTCAAGCTTGTCTGGGATTTCATATTAGAAAGTAACTTACTTTTGGAATAAATTAAATCATTATCAAAGTCATATTTTATTTCAGCAATTTTCTTTGCACTTTCAAGAAGTTCTTCATTAGTTTCAAATTTCATAACCCCTCTAGCAAGAGCCTTTCTAACACTCTCCCTCACAACCCACACTCCAAGAGCAGCCCAATAGGAAGGAGTTTCTAATCTAATCACAAGTACACTTGCCTGTTTTCTAATTGAATTAAGATATTCTAATATAGGCAAACGTGAAGCATAATAACCTCCAACACAATTAGAAGCATAATCTTTTCTTCCTTCATAGCCTTCATAGTCAGTAGAGGCTTTCATTTCAGAAGTTGGATTCCATGAACTTCCGGGATAATATAATTCAAATAATTCATAGGTCCAAACACCAGGAAAAAGTAAAATTAAATATTGATTTCCTAAAAATTCTCCAAAAAATAATTCATGGTTTTCAATCCAAGGATATTCTCTTACAGATTTCCACAGATATTTTCCAATCGTATCATCCGTAGCAGTGATACTCCAACGAGTAGGAACCATCTTTTTATCTTTCTTCAATCCGAGAACCCCGACGGATAAAATCTTTGCTAAAGAATATTCATCAAAATTATTTTTATACAAATAATTCATACCTTGAACAGATTTTATATCATCATTAATAACCTTATCAACTTTTTGTTCAATTTTAACATTAGAAACAACCTTAGCATCTTTCAAATCAGCTTTCATTCCATGCGGAGTTAGAACTTTATCGTTCTTTCTTCCAAATTCCAATCTATTTTTTAATTCAATTTCAACATCAACAGGTCTAGATGCAATAGCAATATCTTTTGCAATTTCAACAAATCTTTTATTTAATCGAACATCATGAACTTTGGATTTAAAGCGAGAATTAAGTAAGCCCTCACGTAAATGCACCACATCAGATATAGAAAAATTTTCTTTAGCCCAATATTTCATATCATCATAAACCCAGGCATTATCATCTCTTTCAAGAGGACTCATAATTCCAACATTAACATTAGGATACTGAAGTTTAGAACCAACGAAAACAGAAGGCGGGCTAATGGATTCAAACTTGGATATTTTCTTTAAATCATTATAATTAAACTTGAACTTTGCTGCTTTGGTTACTGCTTCAAATTTAATATCAGAGCTCATAAAAATTAAAGAGAATTTAGTATTAATAAGGATTTATTGTCTCTGAAAGATAGAATTATTTAGGAAGAAAAAGATTAAAATGTCGGTTATATTGATCTAAATTATAAATAGAAAAAATTTGATTATTTTCAGTTTCATTATCTAACATCTTAATATAGGCCAATTTTCCTTTAACATTTTTCAAATCTGTATAATCGGCTGGAACCACAATTTTTCCCACATGAACTATCTCTGACTCAGAAGGCTCTGTACATCTTACTAAACCAAACTCTTTCTTTTTTCCTTCACCCGCATTTTGGTATTGTAATTGAATCTGATAAAACCCAATAAAATCTTTTTGATAATCAACAAAATTCTTCAAACAATGAAGACTAAACTTTTCTTCATTTTTATCAAAAAAACTCTTAAAATCTTGCCAATCAATAGAATCAATTCCAATAAATTCTTTTACTCTCATAATAAAAGTATAAATTTTTCGTTTATAAAGATTATTACACTCAAAACAATCCTCTTCTGAAGATTCCCTCATTTTTAATGATAAATCCAATTTCTTTTTCAGGAAGATTTCTATGTTTTAACAAAACTGCTTTCTTACCTCTATCATTTTTTAATTCGATTATGCACTTACACCAATACTTAAACAAATCACCTCCAACAATATTCATTTTTCTTTCAACTCCATTTCTAAAATCATCCTCAGATAAAAAATCTCCATAAACTTGATTAGTAATTATAACGGGGATTTTTTGCTTTCTAGCAATTTCTGCTAGCATTCTCATTTGCATTGCAACCTCTCGATTAATCTCTTTGACTTTATCCCCCTCTCCAGATTGAATTGCATCTCCTATCTCAAGTCTATACAACATAGCCATAGAATCAACAATAATCAAACCTGCATGCTCTTTCTTAATTTTATCAAGAAGTTTTTCAAACACCTGCCTTTGCTCATCAAAATTTGTGGGCCCTAGTAATAAAATATTCTCAAGAATTTCTTCATATTTATCTCCAACAATTTGTTTAACTCTCTCAACAGAAAATCCTCCTTCCGTATCAATAAATATAACTTTATTTCCATGCCTAGATTGACTACATGCAGCAAGAATTGCAAAATTAGTTTTTCCACTTCCAGGAGGACCTGCAATCATAGTAATCACATCATTCTCATAACCCCCAAAAAGCCATTTATTCAAATCATAACTTCCAGTAGAAATTTTTTCTGTCATAAAATTCAAACAAAATTAGAATTAATAAGGATTATTGTTCTATTGAAATTCAAGCAAACATCTACCATTACCCATTTTTTTGATTATTCCATTAAGAGAATATTCCCAAGAAGGTTTTCCCCTTTCAACGAGAACCTTCATTTTATTTTCTTTCGTAAAGGAGTATAATTCTTCTAAAGTTTCAGGCATTACAACTCTTCCATGCAAATTGAATTCACCAGGTATTTCTTTACTTGCCAAAAGTCTTAATGTTAAATCCTCTGGAGCTCCATTCATATGTGACTGAATTTCAAATCTAGCCCCTCTGAAATTGTCCAAATAATTCCAAACTGTCTTGTAGACTGAAGAAGTGTGAGAAATTCTATTCAATGCCCAGGGAATACTATCCAGAGTATTCTGTCTTTCTAATGTATTGAAGAAATCTTTAGAATAATGATAAGAAGATTGATCGTTTTTCAAAACTTCAAAAAGTTCCCCTACTTTGGGTTGATGTAAATGTAAATAATTTCCAGACATTTTAAAATTAATAAGAATAGGGTTTATAAAAATTACTATAAGTTTATTTTAACTTTTTAAAATCAGCTTTAAATTTATCAAGCTCTTTGGTAATATCTTCAGCAGCATCTTTGATTAATTTCTTAACATCCTTGCCCTTAGATTTAACTTTCATAATTGGTTGTTCAGTAGGATGTTCTCTTTTCCAAGCTGCAAAACTAACATTTTCATTTTGATTAAGATAAACTCTAAGAAGTTCAGCAATTGTTAAACTTCCAACTCTAAACTCAATTTCGTCTTTTGACTCACTAAGAATTTCAAATTCCATAATAACAAATCTAAACAATGGTTTATAAAGATTTTGTTTAAGAATCAACTAGTAGAAACAACAAGAATAACTCAAGAAATCCTACTTCTTCTTGCTAAAAATCAAATCATTAATCTCTTTTTGACTTAAATCTTTTTTTACAGGAGCAGCCTTTGGTGCTTCCTTAGGAGATTCAACAGGTTTCTCTTCAACAGGCTGTTCTTCTTCTTTCATCTCTCCATCTTCTTTTTTTTCTTCCCCATCTTGCTCAGGAACTTCTTCTTTTTTCTTTTTCTTGAATAGTTTAGAAAAGAACCCTTCTTTCTTCAAATCTCCAACAGTTAAATCACTTGGAACCTTTGATTCCTGTGCTAAAAGTGCAGGATTGAAGAGTTTTTTAGGTTCTTTGAATAATTGAATTTTCAAAGCTTCTTCTACTTTACTTATTAGATTTTCATATTCTTGAGGTAAAATTCCTTTTTCTAAAAATTCTATAGCAACGGCAGGTTCACAAATTCTTTCTGCAAGATCCTTCTGACTAATTTTGTAATGCCTTCTTTTCCTCATTACAACCCAGTGGAAGTTAGGAACAAGGTCACTTGGATCAACCTTTACTTCACTTAGATTTTGTCTATAATTCTTCTCTATTAAATCATTTAAAGAAACATCATGTAAAGTTCTTCTTGGAGCCTTGGGAACTTCTTTCTCAACACTCATATTATTCATTTTAGCAAGTCTTTCTCTAACTGTTGCCTGAGGAATTTTATTAGGATCTCTTCTTTCAACAACAGGCATTTCATTTTCCTTAAAATAGCATCTTCTACAAACGGGAACAACACCTTCTTTTCCTACAACTTCGTATAAAATTGCCCTTTCTTCAGAAATTCCACAAAAATAACATTCCCTCATGCAAAATTATATGAAACATCCCTTTTTTAATATTGCTATACTAGAATATCTAAATTATTGCAAATATTTCTCTAAATCTTGAGCAGAAGTAAGCTCACTAAACACGTATTTCTCGTCGATAATCACCACAGGATATTCTGTGATATTTTTATCTGCAATTAGAAGTTTTAGTGAACTTAGATTATTATCTGATGCGATTGGAAGCAAAGCAACCTTGTTTCCTTTGTCTTGTTTCACTTCATAGAGAATTCTTGACCAAACATTTTGCTGAGCTTTCTTAACCAAGTCATCTTGATTATAAGTATAAAGATAAACTATTGTGTGATATTGAGTTGGACATTTTTCTTTTAGCTTAATGAAGTTAATCCAAAGATATGTTCTCATCATATCATATTTTTTATGTTCTGATTTGATACTTTCAGTAATTTTTCCAGAAGCTTCATATTCTTCAAGCTTAATTGCTTCTTCATACACTCTATCTAAGAGGTTAAAATTTGCTTGAGTAAAGTCAGTACAAGTAACTCCCTTTGATTCCATAAGCTCATTTAAAGCTAAAACATCCATTAACGAAACTTCGGATGCAGTGAAATAAGCATTTGCTTCAGAGAACTTCTTTTCTTCAAAAATAACCCCTGCGTACATACCAGCAATGAAAACTACGACTGTTAAAATTAATGCTTGCATGAATACCCATCGAGTTGTGTTTACCATACTTTCTTACCTCGAATTAATTTATATGCAGAGGTTATTAAAATTATCGGATATATAATTAAATAGAAAAACATGTAAACAGTCATAGCTCCAAACCCTGGCCTTCTATATTTAGGATCTTCTTTTATACTAAAAAACGCGATTAGAGTGAATATAAAACTAAGTAAGAATACTGTAATTCCAAGGAAAACCAAAACGTTTGGTGTTAGATTAATATCCCTTAATGTTAACATAACGGCATTTGTTTGAACAGAATAACTTGTAGCGAATATCTTCAAAATCAAAGTTCTAATTAATCTATAAGCAATCACACTAATTCCAAACACTCCTATCAACCAAGAAAAAATGAAAAATGGTAAAACGAAAGCACCCAACATCCCATTCTTGAAAAAATGTTTTTTATATTTGAAAATAGTTTGAACTCCACCCATATTCCATCTCAATCTTTGTTTAAACCAAACCTTAACTTTACTAGGAGCAATGGAATAAACCTTTGAAGGAACACACATTTTGACTTTATATCCATGAGCTAAAAAATTCCAAGTAATTTCAATATCTTCAGTTAAATTTTTTTCATCAAATCCCCCAATCTTTACAAAATATTCTCTTCGATACATAGCAAGAGGACCAGGAGTTACATAAATTGAATCAACAAATTCCAAAAGTTTTCTACTAAATTTAATCACAATATATTCAATGGCCTGCAATCTTTCTAAAAAATTACCTCTATTGTATACAAGCACTGTAGAAGTTACAGCTCCAACTTTCAAATCATCAAAGAATCCAACCATCTTACCAATTGAACCAATCTCTGGAAAACTATCTGCATCACTAAAAGCAATCAATTCTGTTTTTACAAATTTTGCACCATAATTTTTAGAACCAGCAGCATTACCAGTGTTTTTTGGTGTCTGAACTGCCATCACTAAGCCAGGATATTTTTTTTCATACTGCTTCATAATTTTATAAGAATTATCTTTACTTTGATCATCAACAACAATAATTTTTTTCAGATAGGGATACCCGTTATCAACTATATTCTGAATTGTCTGCCCAATACTTCCCTCTTCATTATAACATGGAACAACAATTGAAACCCCATATTTTTTTTTAGAAATAGGATACCAGAATATTTTTTTCCTATTTTGAATATAAATTAAAATAAACAAAAATAGAAAGTATAATGCAATAAATGAATAGACCAGATATACTTTTGTTAAAAATTCCATATTGACTCCAATTAATCTTCTGATTCTTCAACAGAATCATCCTTTAAAGGGTTTTCTGCACTAGAAGACACATTAAAATAATCATAGAATTCTTCAGATAAACTAAGAATGTTAGTATGTCCTTCTTTTTTAGCTTTCACCAAGTCCAGATCAATAAATTTTTTAACATGCTCATAGGCCTTATTCCCTCGAATCTTAATAATTACAGATTGCTTGATTGGTTGTTTATACGCAATTAAAGCCAAAGTCTCTTGCTCTGCCTTTGAAAATTCAGATTTTCCAGTTGCAAGTTTAGCAATGATAAAAGAATAATCAGGTTTTACATCCATCTTCCACATATTGGACTTTTCAACAATTTCAATAGCAGAATCTTCTGCATTATATTTATCCTTTAATTTATCTAGAGCTTCCCTTATTATAAGAGGATTGAAATCAGAAAGAGCAATCAATTCTTGCATCGTTAAAAATCTCCCAGAAACAAACAAAACGGCTTCAATAATTCTCTGTACCTCTTTTTCTTTTTCACCATCCAGCTCTTGAGCCGTTTTACTACTCATGTCCATCCCATTAAAAAACTTCGCAAATTTAAAAACCTTGTCAATAAATATTTAAGACTCTACACCCTCAAGTTAATATGAAATTTAAACTTCCTTGGTTAAAGGACAAATATTTTCTAACTTTTATCGGAGTGATTCTACTTTTTTTAATTATTAAAATATCCCAAATTGGATTCAAATTTAGTGATGAGAACATTTATTTTTATATGGGAAAATTGATATTGGAAGGCCAACTGCCTTACAGAGATTTCTTCTTTGCAAGTCCCCCAGTTCAGATATTCGGAACTGCAGGATTTTTAGGATTATTTGGCACCCATGTAATTCTTCTAAAAATTCTTCCGATAGTTGCCTGTGTAGTTAGCAGTATCTTTCTATTTGTTATTGTAAAAAAGAAGTTTAATTCACTAACTGGCCTAATCGCATCCACGCTGTATTTATTCTCATTCGTAATTCTAACAACAACAGATCATTCAACAGGAATTCATCTAACAACAATGCTGGTAGTGATAAGCTATTACTTTCTTGATAGAGAAAAATATTTTTTGGCAGGGGTCATAGCTTCACTTGCTCTATTAACCAGATTATATGCTGCAATTGCAATAATCGGACTGATGATTTATCTTCTGATAAAAAATAGAAAAGCTTTATTAAAATTTATTCTAGGAATAGCAGTAATATTTATCCCGGTAAATCTCGCTTTAATTCTAATGTTCAAAGAAAGTTATCTAAATTCTGTTTTTTTATATCATTTACTTAAATCAGCAGGCATCTCAAAGCTAAACATTTTTGCATTTTTCCTAAAATGGGACATTCTATTAGTTCTTTTATCCTTATCTTCCCTATTTTTTAAGAATAAAAAAAGATTATTATTGCCTTTTATTACTACAGCCACAATTTTTTTATTTTATTTATTCTATGCAGACATTTACTATTTATACCTAGGACTGATGATCCCCTTCCTAGCAATTTTAGGAGCAAGCACGATACATAATCTAACTGAAAAAATACAAGAAAAAAATAGATTTATTATAATTATTCTTATTCTCGTAATCCTAATAACTCCAACTACCTGTTTTTATCTCCGGGATCATGCTCAGGCATCTAAAATAACTTTTACTTCTGAAATCACAGAATTTGTCAAAAACAATACAAGCCCTCAAGAAACAATTTATGGAAGTTTTGAGATAACCCCCCTAATCGCGCTATTCTCAGATAGGAAGATTGCAGGAAATTATATTGATACAAATGAAAAAACCTTTCTAAGCGGGATATACAATGTAGAAAATAGAACCAATGAGCTGAGAGGAAATGTGAGTCTAGTAATCATGAAAACACTATTGGACCAAAATGGAAACCCTCTTTATTTAGAAAAAATCGTTAGTTCTGATTTCCTGTTAAAGGAATGCAATTTAACCAAGATCTATCCAATAAAAAAAGATTATGAAGATAATGCAGTCATCATATATACTTGCTAGAAGCCGAAATTTAGTTTAAAAAATTAAAGCCATAAGATTAAAAAAGACATATTACTTTAAAGAATTAGATAAATAAGGGTTGACAAATAAAAGAGATAAAATGTTTGGAAGTAGAAGAAGAAGAGAAAGATATGCAAATAGAACCTATAGAAGACATTCTGGATTTAGGAAAATATTCTTTTTTATAATAATACTATTGATAGCATTAGTTTTTATGAGAGCAAAAGGATTGAGAGAAATAGATGATGTTTCTCCGAGTATTCCCTGTGAACAGGCTTACATGGACAAAGCAAATATTCTCTGGGTAATTCCAGATTATAATGGAACTTCAATTGCGAATAATCCAGAATGGTGCCAAAAGATAATTGCAATGAACAAGACTCTTGGACTTCATGGAGTAACACACAACTATGATGAATTTCAAGGAAATATTACTAAAACACAAATGGAAAAGGCAATAGCAGATTTTCAAACATGTTTCAAACAAACTCCAACAATGTTCAAACCACCACAATTAAAAACTTCAAAAGAAAATTTAGAGCTAATTAAGCAATATAACATGACCTACAAGGGATCATTTAATCAAGTAATACACAAGGTTTATCACTGTGACAATACTGGAAAATTACCCAACTGGTTTCATAATATTTTTTAATATATATAATTCTATACAATAAAGAATAAAAACTATTAAAATTCTAAACTTCTATGAAGAGTTTAGCCAAAATTTTATTGCCCCTTGCATTTCTATCAATGCCTTTGGCGGCTTCAGCTCAAACTCCCAAACCAACCTATTTCAAAATAGGAACCGCAGTTTCTCAATCACATAATAGTTCAATAAAAAGTAATTTTAAAACTCCAATTGGATATGAATTGGTTATTGGAAAGGAGCTTCTTCCAGAATTAACTGCAGAAATTTCCGAAAGTCAAGTTTGGGCTAAAGAAATAAATAATTCAGGATACAAGCAGAGAATAAGTCTTTTAGGAATTGGGCCTAATATTCTATGGACTCCAGAATTTAATGGAGCTAAGGGATTATATTTTGGAGGAGGAGTTAAATATAAAATTTTAAAGTCTATCTGGACTCCTGAACCAATTAATGGATTTAGTCAAAATGAAAAGTCCGAGTCAGTTGATGGTTTAGGATTTTCAATAAAATTCGGAAATGAATTCAATCTTGGAAAAAGAGCAAAGCTATACATTGAAACCGAATATGATCAAGCTAAAATAGATAGAGATGGTGAAAAAACAGATATAGGCACAACAAAGCTTAGTCTTGGAATAAGATTCTAAAAGAGAATATTTATAATTATAAAATTCTATTATTAATTATGCCAACAAAAAAGCAGATGCAAGATTTAGAAAGATTTGATTTTCTTTGGGGTCACCCAAGCTATCAAGGCAGAGAACACGATTCCTCTCCGTTAACTGAAAAAGATTATGAATCTGAAATAAATAACGAGAATTATAATTCTGGTGAAATTTTAGGAACAATAACCTATGACCCAATTAGCAAAGAATTGAATATAATTCCGCTTGAAGAAGATAACAAAAAAGGATTAGAAAAAAAATTATAAATTAAGTTTAATTCTCCAACTTAAATCTTAAAAAAGCTCCAGCACCAGATAACTTACCGAATTGATCTCCTTCTTCAGTTTCTGTAGAAATCATTTCAATTTCAGTTCCAGCACTAATAGCCAAATCTCTCAGTTCTTTAATTTTTGAAAATTCCAAATCTTTTGAAATTAAAAGCAAACTAACAGCCCCATATTCAAGAGACTTTCTAACATCTTCATATTTGTAAGCAGTTTTATCTGGAGTTTGCCCAAGAGATTCAAAGAATTTATCTAATATTTTTTTCTCTTTTGTAATTTCTTGACTAGCTAAAATGTCGTTACTATTCTCAACCAATTCATGTAATCCAGATTCAGAGGTGTCCCCCTGGTCCTTAACTCCAATGATTAATTTTTGCAATTTATTCATTAAATATTCCCCATCTACAAATTCATCTTTTGTTGGAATGGGACCGCCAATCAAAATACCTTTTAATTTAGGATCATCATAAAATAAATTCTTCATTTCATCTGCAATTCGTTTATAGAATTCTTTAGTCAGTCCTTCAGTAATTCTATGAAATCGCTGTGCACTCTGCCCCCCAGCCTTAACCTTAGATGGAACACCAGAAGTCATTTTTTGAAGAAATTCTACTCGCTTTCCAGTTAGTCTTCCAATTGTTGCTTCTTTTCTATCCATTACAAGAAGAGCATAGGTCTCTCCAGCAGCAAGCATTTCTTTTAGAGGATCCAGAACAAAATCTTTATCACATCTATACATTCTTATCATAACTGGTTCTGGAGGTTCAATGTCCCACATTCTCAGATCATCTTGACCCTCAGTCTGAGAAATATTGCCAGCAAACAGAGCCGATCCATTTTCAGGAGTAAATTTCAATGTTTTAAGATGACGCACAATTTTTTCAAGAGCATCGATAACATTTTTACGAGTTGCAGTGGACTTAATATTTTTAGCAGTTGATTTTTCTGCTTCAAGTTGTCTTTGCACTGCATTGACATCATAACCTGCAGAAATATATACAGTAATAAGCTCGGTATGTCTTCCCTTGTACTGACTAAGTTCATTTATTTGTTCTTCAAGTTGATTTTTAGTTAGTTTAACCATATTATTTAGAGAAAATCTTATGTTTTAAAGCTTGGGGCTAGAGAAATTTAACTTCAAAAATTTTCCCAGCCTTAATCTCTTTAGAATTTGTAACATTTTCAAAATCTCCTTCCATCTCCTTAACAAGTTTCATTTGATCCTTATTAAAAGTCAAAATACATTCTGCATTCATTGGCTTTTGATTTTTTGATTTTTCCTGTCTAACATTAGAGATAAGTTCTAAAATTTTATCCCAAGAATCTTCCTTAGATTTATCTTCCTTGGATTCTGGCCATTTAGAAGAATGAATAGAATTATCCTTTTCGTTTTTTTTAAAACTAGTTTGATAAATTTCCTCCGTGATAAATGGCATTATTGGAGCAAGCAATTTGTTGATAACAAGCAGAGAACTATAAAGAGTATATTGAGCAGAAAGTTTCTTATCCCCCTCTCCTTGATAAACTCTCCTCTTAACAATCTCTAAATAATTATCACAAAAATCTTTCCAAAAAAATTGCTCAATTTCTTGTTTAGCCCGAGAGTATTCATAGTTTTCAAAATCCTCAGTCACTGATTTAATTAAAAGATTAATTCGCCTTAAAAATAATTCATCAATGGGTTCTAATTTTTTAGGTTTTTTCTTTCCATTATAATCCTGTAAATTCATAAATACAAATTTAGATGCATTAAGAAGTTTGTTAATCATTTTTTTTCCAGCAATTAAATCTTTTTCCTGATAATCTAAGTCCATTCCAAGTTTAGACCCAGCAGCCCAGAATCTCAAAGCATCAGCTCCATACTCTTCTAGAACTTTTTTCGGATCAATTACATTTCCCTTAGATTTACTCATTTTTTCTCCGCCCATAGAAACATTACCAGAAATAACAATATCTTTCCACGGAATCTTTCCCTCATGAAGATAAGCTCTTACAATTGTATAAAATGCCCAGGTTCTTATTATATCATGAGCCTGAGGTCTCAGTGCAAAGGGCAATTTAATTTTTCCATCCGCAAGATTGCTAGCAATTACTGGACTCATAGAACTTGTAGCCCAAGTATCAAGAACCATTTTTTCGGGAACAGCATTAATTTTACATTTAGAACATTTTTTAGATAACACTAGAGGATCAACGGGCAATTCTTTTTCTTCTGCTAGAATTATCTCCCCACACTTCGGACATTCCCATACTGGAAAAGGAATACCAAAATGTCTATTTCTAGAAATAGACCAATCCCATTCTAATCCATTAACCCAATTAACATATCTTTTTTTCATAAATTCGGGATACCAATTAATCTTATCTGCCTGTTTAACTAACTCTTTCTTAATATTTAAAATTCTAATAAACCACTGATCAGCTTCAATAAATTCAATATCCGTTCCACATTTATCATGAACATTTACAATGTGAGTAACTTCTTTTTGCTCAATTATTAAACTTTCATTTTTCAAATCTTCAAGAATTTTTTTTCTAGCATCTTTGATTAAAAGATTTTCATAACCTGCTACATTTAGTTTTCCATTTTTTTCAATAACAAGTTTAGGAGTAAGTTTGTATCTGTTAATTGCATCAACATCAAATTTATCCCCATAGGAACAGACCATCATTGCCCCAGTACCCTTATCAATTTGAGCAGATTCATCTTCAATAATTGGAACTTCTATTCCAAAAAGAGGAACCATTGCTTTTTTACCAACATATTTTTTATATCTCTTGTCCTTTGGATTTACAAAAACTGCAACACACGCCCCAAGCAATTCTGGTCTCGTTGTTGCAATAGGTAAAATTTCTTTTCCAACTAAAAACTTTAAAGTAGAAAACAATGAAGTCCCTTCTTTATCCTCTAATTCTGCCTGAGCAATAGAAGTTTGACATTCTGGACACCAGATAGTTGGAAACTTTTTCTTATAGATATGCTTGCCTTTGTAAAGATTAATAAAACCTTTTTGAGAAATTTTTCTAGAATCAGCATCAATTGTAGAATAAACCTTACTAAAATCACAAGAAATACCCAAATCCTTCCAATCTTGAACAAACTGAGGAAGAACATCTTTTAGAATCTTCAAACAAAGCTCAATGAATTCAGTTCTACCCATTTCTTTACTTTTTACTTTGTTTAGTTTTTCAACTAATCTTTCAGTGGGTAAACCATTATCATCCGTTCCAAATGGATAAAAAACATTTCCTTGAGACATTCTTCTAAATCTTGCAATAAAATCTTGTTGAGCATAACTGAATGCATGTCCGATGTGCATTGCTCCAGATACGGTTGGAGGAGGAGTATCAATTGAATAAATATCTTTATCGCTCAGATTTTTACTAACATAAACTTTTTCCTTATCCCATAATTTCTTCCATTTATCTTCCACAAGTTTAAAATCAAAATCACTTTTAGCCATAATTCACTTAATTCCCCAAGATTTAAAGGCTTTTCTGTATAAGAATAATTATCCTTACAATAACTTTTAAAAACTACCTATTATTCTTTAATCCATGGCAAACACAGGAATTAACTTACCTTCAGGATTTGGGGGTTTAATGCGTTATAATGAAGAGTATCATACTAAATTTAGTTTAAAACCAGCTCATGTAATAGGATTAATTGTTTTCATAATTCTTCTAAGAATTGGTTTGGGATTCATATTCTAAAATGTTTGGTGGAATAAACCCTTCGCAAATGCAAGGAATGATGAAAAAAATGGGCATCTCCCAGGAAGAAATTTCTGCAAATAGGGTGATTATTGAAAAAAAAGACGGCAAAAAGATTATTATTGAAGATCCTTCAGTTATGAGAGTAAAGATGCAAGGCCAAATAAGCTTTCAGATTTCTGGAGAAGAAAAAGAAATAGAAGAAAAATATTCTGAAGAAGATGTTAAAACAGTTATGGAAAAAGCTGGTTGCACAAAGAAAAAAGCTATAGAAACACTTGAAAAAACAGGCGGAGATTTAGCAGAATCAATTTTGGAGCTAAGTTAAATGGTAAGAGTAGATAAAACAAAAGATTTTTTAGAAAGAATTAGATTAGCAGGAGTAACAAAGTATTATCCTAGCACTCAAGAAGATTATGAAAATATGCAAAAAATGGATGAAAACTTAGAAAAAGTGAGAAGAGATTATATTGTGAAGGATTATCTTTCTGAACTTGATGCCCAAAATTGTTATTTTACCGCTTGATTATTAGTTCACTTAAAAGTTAAATAAAAGCCTTTATAAAGCATAACTATAAAAACTCCGGGTTCTTTCTATTCTAAATTTTATATTTGAGCAAATGGAAGAAATTATTCAGGAAAAAATAAGTGCAGATCACCTTCTCTATGTGAGTTTAAAATATACAAAAACCTGCGACGTAATTTTGAACTTATTATTAAGATGGAGAAAAATGATTGATACAAGCATAGAAAGAATTCTCAAACATGCTCTAAAAAAAGGAAAACTAACTAAAGTTGAAGAAAGCCCAATAGGAAAATTAAATCAGATAAAAACTTTATTCAAGAAAGATGAAAATTTCCAAAAAACAATTGACTTCTTTATGATGCTCAAAAAAATTGAAGAATTAAAAAAAGAGAGGATTGGGGAATTCAGAAAAAATGTTGCACTCAAAGTTACTTTTAGAGGGGAAGAAGTTTTAATAAATCTCGAACAGCTCAAGGTTTACGCCGATATGCTGGAAAAATTTATAAGTACAACAAAACAATTTGTTCTATCCTAATTTCAAAATGAGAAAAAAAATAATTGTGATTACTTCCGGTAAAGGCGGTGTCGGAAAGACAACAACTGCCATTAATTTGGGAGCAGCTATTAACTATTTTGGAAAAGATGTATTAGTTATAGACGCAAACCTTTCAACTCCAAATATTGGAATACATTTGAATTCCCCAGAAGTACCAATAAGCCTAAATCATATTATTCAAAATAAAGCGGAAGCCTATGAAGGAGTTTATGAACACGAATCTGGAATGAAGATTATTCCATCTTCTTTATCTGTAAAAGAATTAAAAAAGATAAAACCAGAAAGATTAAAAGATTTTAAAGAAGATTTTAAACAACTTGCAGAATATATTATTCTGGACAGTGCCGCAGGATTAGGGCATGAGGCTCAATGTGCGATAGAAATGGCAGATGAGATAATTCTAGTAACCAATCCGGAAATGCCTGCAATAACAGATGCATTAAAAACATTAAAAGTTGCTGAAAGTTTAAATCGAAACATTAAGGGGATTATTGTGACAAGGGTAAAAGGAAATAGTTCTGAAATGAAATCTGATGCTGTAAAAGAAATGTTAGAATTCCCAGTTCTAGGAATGGTTCCGGAAGATAAAGCAATGCAAAAAGCTCTAAGCCTAAGAGATGCCATTGTTCATACTCATCCAACAAGTAAAGCCGCCAGAGCTTACAAAGAGATTGCAGCAAAGCTAATTGGAGAAGAATATGATTCTAGAAAAGATAAACCCAATTTCTTCAAATGGATTCTTAAAAAAGTATAAACTTACCTAAATTCATTTCGAATAAATTTAACTAATCTAACAACTGCAAAAGGTAAAACAACAATTGCCACAAAAGTTCCATAAAGATAATCAGAAAATTCTTCAGAATTCATAGAATTTTAATCACCCAATTCTAACACCGTTTTCAATATCTTTTTCAGGAGAAATTAGGACAACCTTTGAATGATCAGATGTTGAAGCAGCCAAAAGCATCCCCTGAGATTCAACTCCCTTCATTAATCTTGGTTTCAAATTTGAAAAATAAATAATTTTTTTACCTTTAAGTTCCTTATCAGAATAATACTGCTTAAGTCCTGCACAGATAGTTCTTTTTCCGAGTTCACCAACATCAAGACTTAATTTCCACAGCTTATCTGCTCCTTCAATTGATTCAACTTTTTCTATTTTTGCAACTCTTAAATCAATTTTGTCCCATTCACTAAAATCAACACTGCCTAATCCTTCTCCAACCATTTTAATTTTAGGTTCATTTGATTTATTAATCTTATTATCTTTCTTTTTTTCCTCTGCTCTTTCTTTAGATTTTTCTTCTTTAAACTCTTCTTCTTCAGTTTCTATTTTATTAAATAAAACTTCTCTTTTTTTAATTTCAGTTTTAGAATTCAGAGATTTTCCAAGTTCTTTTAATTCAAATTTAAATCCGCCAAAATCTTCTGCTATTCTTTCACAGCTAGCAGGAATAAAAGGCCATAGCAGAATTGCAATTTTCTTGATTGAATCTGCTAATTCATAAAGAACCTTCTTATCTTTAGTTTCCCAGGGTTTTTTCTCTTGGACATATTCGTTACATCTATCAATAAACCTAAATATTTCTCCGAGAGCTTTATCAATTTCAAATTTTTCCATTAAATCTTTAATTTCTTCTACATTGAGTTCATTCACAAGCTTGTTATCACATTTCTGCATCCCATTTTTTTCAATTAATCCCTCTACTCTAGAAATTAGATTTCCCAATTTGTTTGCAAGTTCGTTGTTATGTCTTTCAATCAATGCGAATTCTGAAAAATCTCCATCCTCTCCAAAAGAAGCCCCTCTCATTAAAAAATACCTAACAGAATCTGGATTTCCAGTAAGAGAAATTAGTTCATCAATATTAATTACTTTTCCAACAGATTTAGAAATTTTTTCCTTATTAAAAGTCCACCATCCATGAGCAAAGACTTGCTTAGGCAATTCAATTCCAGCAGACATCAAGAATGCAGGCCAATAAACAGTGTGAAACCAAATTATATCTTTACCAATGAAATGAACATCTGCAGGCCAATATTTTTCTTTGTCTTTTCTTCTAGTTGCAGAGTAGTAATTAAATAATGCATCGAACCAAACATAACAAACATGCTTTTTATCAAAAGGCAATGGAATTCCCCAATCAAAGTTAGTTCTAGATATTGACAAATCTCTAAGGTCTTCTTTAACTCGATTGATAATTTCAGATTTTCGGTATTCAGGAGAAATAAAGTTTTTATTTTTTTTATAAAAATCCAAAAGCTTCTTTTGATATTTACTTAATTTGAAAAAATAGGTTTGCTCTTTAATTATTTCTGCAGGTTTTTTATGAATCGGACAGCAACCATTAACTAAATCTTTTTCAGTATAATATGCCTCACAGCCAGTACAATAAAATCCTTCATATTCTCCAAGATAGATATCTCCGTTTTCATAAACTTTTTTTAGAATTTCTTGAACTACTTTTTCATGATCTTTGTCAGTAGTTCTAATGAATTGGTCATAATCAATGTTTAAAGATTTCCATGCATCCTTAAATTTAGGAATTAAGCCATCAACAAATTCCTTTGGTTTTTTACCTGCTTTTTTTGCGGTATCTGCAATTTTTTTTCCATGATCATCAGTTCCGGTCAAGAAAAAAACATCACTGCCAAGAAGTTTGTTCCATCTACTTACAACATCCGCTACAATTGTGGTATATGCATGACCGATGTGAGGAATGTCATTGGTATAATAAATAGGAGTTGTAACATAAAATTTTTTTGCCATAAAAATAAATATTCACAGGAATATATAAAAGTATTTAATAGAAAACTAAAAGTTTTTTAAAGGGTGATTCTTAGATAGACAATCATGGTAAGAAAAAAATGTACAAATTGCAATGGAAGAGTTAAGAGTTCACACAATTTTTGCCCAAATTGTGGAAAAGCAATGAAGCAAGATGCTTTTGAAGACTGGGGAATGCTGGGCAAGAACGATGCGATTAGCCAACAGGATGAATTAGCAATGATGCTTCAAGGAATGGGAGGAGGAATGCTTGGAAAAATAGTAAACACAACAATGAAAATGCTAGAAAAAGAAATGACCAAAGACACCCCAACCCAAAATAAAAAATCCAATGTAAGAGTAATGATAAATGGAAAAGAGATTCCGATGCAAGAGAAAAAACAACCGAAAGTCCCAATAAAAATTATGCCAATAGATTTTTCAGAAGATGCTCAAAAAAAGTTTAGCAAATTAAAAAAATCTGAACCAAAAACAAATCTTAAGAGATTAGGAGACAAGATAATCTATGAATTGGAGACTCCTGGAGTTCAATCTATTAAAGATATCTCAATTATAAGATTAGAAAAAGGGTTAGAAGTAAAAGCAGTTTCAAAAACTAAGGCTTATCAAAAGTCAATAAAGATAGATCTTCCACTCACAAAATATCAACTTTTAGAAGGAGTTATTACACTTGAGCTAGAAGCAAAAGAGTGATTCATAACTTTTATAAATCCCCCTAAACTTCTTTTTTGGTCTAACCTGATCCTGTAGCTCAGCCTGGTTAGAGCGCTGCTCTGATACGGCAGAGGTCCACGGTTCAACTCCGTGCAGGATCATTTCGGGAGTTGGGTTGCAGGACTCCAAGAACCCGCAGGTGGTTGTTGTTCAGCTCCGTGCAGGATCATTGAAAAAACTTCTAAAACAAGTTTTTCCCGATAAAAACCTTTAAAAACCAATTTTATCTCAAATAAACATGACAGAAAAAAAAGAAACTAAAAAGCCAGTAAAAAAAGTAGCTAAAGAAGTAGTTAAGGCAGCACCTCAAGCATCTGCAAGAGGGATGTACTATTATATTAAGCAAGCTTGGAAAAAGCCGGATGATAAAACTCTTAGAGAAAGAATGATTGCATGGAGAGCTTCAGATGTGTTTACAAGAGTAGACAAACCATTAAGACTGGATAGGGCAAGAGCTTTAGGATACAAAGACAAAACTGGATATGTTGTAATAAGAGTAAGACTAAACAGAGGAGGACATGTTAGACCAAGACCAAACAAAGGAAGAAGATCAAAAAGAATGCATACAAACAAGAATCTTAAGATGTCTTACCAATGGATTGCAGAACAAAGAGTTTCAAAAAAATTCACAAATTTAGAAGTATTAAATTCTTATCCTCTTGGAAAAGATGGAAAACATTATTTCTTCGAAGTTATATGTGTTGATCCTCAAAGACCAGAAATAAAAAATGATAAAACAATAAACTGGATAACAAAACCTCAAAATCAAAATAGACCAGAAAGAGGAATTACAACTGCTGGTAAGAAATCAAGAGGATTGGAAAACAAGAGTCCAACTTCAAAAGTAAGACCTTCAGTTAGAGCTGGTAAGGGTAGAGGAAAATAATTCTTTAGAACATAAAAATTTATAAATAGATTCTAATTAACAAACAACATGTCAGATCCATTCAGTTACTTAAAGATGTATAAAGAATTGACCCCATATTTCGAAGCAGTTGAAAAAATAAAAACTGGCGAATATATTTCAGATTTAGAAGATATAAAAAAAGCATGCATTAAAGCCAATCATAAAAATATTTCTTGGGGAGATAAAGGATTAGAATGTATTCCAGAAGTACAAATGCTCTTCAAAATTACTCTAGCAGAAAATGAATCTAATAAAAACGGCGGTTCTGAAACCTCTATTACAAGAAAAAGAACATTGGAAAAAAGGTTTTGATTAAAATCCATTCTTAAAAAATTATTTAAACCCTAGCTATCTAACTATTTTATGGAATTTAAAGGGAGTGAGACAGAAAAAAATTTATTAAAATCTTTTGCTGGAGAAAGCCAAGCAAGAAATAGATATACATATTTTGCATCTGTCGCTAAAAAAGAAGGCTATGAACAAATATCTGCAATATTTTTAGAAACAGCAGATAATGAAAAGGAACATGCAAAAATATTTTTTCAGTATTTAGCTAAATCCGAGGGAAAACCAGTAGAAATAACTGCAAGTTATCCAGCAGGAAAAATAAGCAAAACACAAGAACATCTTTTGGCAGCTGCAAATGGAGAATTAGAAGAACATTCTAAATTATATCCTGAATTTGAAAGAATAGCAAGAAAAGAAGGATTTAAGGAAGTTGCAGATTCATTCAAGGAAATTGCAGAAGTTGAAGAACAGCACGAAAAGAGATATAGAAAATTATTAAAAAATATTAAAGAAGGAAAAGTTTTCAAAAAAGATAAAGTTGTAAGGTGGAAGTGTAGAAATTGTGGTTATGTTCATGAAGGCAAAGAAGCTCCAAAAAATTGTCCTGCATGTAAACACCCTCAAGCATACTATGAAGTTCTAGAGGAGAATTATTAGATGCCAATAGTTATCTGCCAAAGCTGCGGAATGCCTTTAACAAATGAGCAAAATAAGGGCACAAATGAAAATAAAACATTAAACGATGAATTCTGTAAATTTTGTTTCCAAGATGGAACTTTTGTCCATCCAGAAAGAACAATGGAAGATCAAATAGAAATAGGCGTTGAAATGTCTAAAAAACTTTGGATGCCAGAAGATAAGGCAAGAGAAATTGCGTTTGAAACAATTCCAAAATTAAAAAGGTGGCAAGAACAATAATGACAAATCAAGAAGAAGTTTACAAATGTGAAATCTGTGGAAATATTGTAGAAGTTCTGCATGAAGCAGGAGGACAATTAGTTTGCTGCGGCCAATCAATGAAACTTCAAAAAGAGAATACTGTTGAAGCTTCAAAAGAAAAACATATTCCAATCATCAAAGGAAAAAAAGTATTGGTTGGAGAAATTGCACATCCAATGGAAGAAGGACATTATATTGAGTGGATTGAAGCAACCGACGGGAAACAGACAATAAGAATTTTTCTAAAACCAAAGCAAAAGCCAGAAGCCGAATTTTGTTTTAAACCAAAATCAGCAAGAACATACTGTAATCTTCACGGACTTTGGAAGAGTCGATAAAAAATTATTTTGAACTAAGATCACTTAACTTTCTAACCGTTATTGCTTGTTTATATTCGTCCAGAGTAGGAGTCCCTTCTTTTAATCCCTCTTTGATTAATCTAGCCCCACAAATTCTTTCAGCATATCCACAAACATCTTTTATATTTCTTCCAGAAAAATCATCTGTATCTTTAGCTAATTTTTCTAAAGATTTTTTATCTAATTGTTTTGCATAGGTTTCAAAAATAAGTCCTCTTTCATCAATAGTAGGAAGAGGGAAGTAAATCATAGTATCAAATCTGCTAAGTAATGCTGGGTCTATTATAGGCTTTCTGTTTGTAGCTCCAAGCAAAAGACTTTTTCCTTTAGCTTCTATTCCATCAGTTTTTTTTAAAATAACTGAAAGAACTCTTTTAGAAGATTCATTGGAATCTCCTCCATCTCTGTCTTCGGATATAGCATCAATTTCATCAATAAACAAAATTGAACGAGGATACAAATCTGCTGCTTCAAAGATACCTGCCATTCTGTTTTCACTTTCACTGTACCATTTACTCAAAAAAGCTTTAAGTGGAACATAAATAAACGGAACATTTATTTGTCCTGCAATAACTTTTGCAGAAACAGTTTTACAAGTTCCAGGAGGACCATAAAATAAAACAGCCTTAGGTAAATTTGATTCTTGCATTTTTCTAGTTTTATCTGTGATTCCGTTAAAAATTTCAGGGTTAGTAAACGGCAGAAGCACGTTTTCTTGAAGTTGCTTTTTTATCTCATCATATCCGGCAATAGAATCCCAAGTTAACTCTTTACGAGGTAGATAAATTGAAGCTCCAAACTCTTCTAGAAGTTTTTTTGGATCTTTAACTTCATTTTTAACATTTAGTTCAGCATATAAACTTAAAATAGTATCCAGTTCTTCCTTAGATATTTTTCCAAATTTGTTATAAGTAACTGCATGAACAGGACCTTCATAAAAACTAACTGAAAAATTAAGAGAAGGATCTTCTAATGTAAAGGAAATTCCAGGAGCTCTTCTTGCTTCAAGTCTAGAACTATGTTGAGTAAATTTTTGTTGTATATCATAAAGATCAATTTCTTTTTTTATAGGAAAATAAAAGGTGATAGTTTCATCTTTATCCCCCCTGCTAACCCTTCTATCAATACTCCATTCAGATAAAGAACCACATTTATCCTCAAGATCCTTCATGAAGTTATCTGTATACTCCTTAGCTTGCAGGAAATTATATTCTGTCATTGAAAAATGAATACAATTAACCTTTTTAAACATTTTGAATAGAATTATACTTAAAAACTCTTTCTCCTTCATTTCTTCATGCTCTATAAAACACTTGCAGAAACCTATGAAAAACTTTCTTCTACAACCAAGCGTTTAGAGAAAATAGATATCCTTGCGGAATTCCTAGAAAAAGTTTCAGAAAAAGATGGAGAACTTCTTTATCTTCTTCAGGGAGAAATTTATCCAGAATATGACGAAAGAAAAATAGGCATTTCAAATCAGTTAGCAATCAAAGCACTTTCAAAGGCAACTGGCACTAATTCAAAAAAGATTATTCAAGAGTGGAAAAAAATAGGAGACCTCGGAGAAGTCGCAAGAAAATTAACAAAAACCAAATCCCAAACTACTCTTCAAACACATATTTTAACAACCCAAAAAGTAATTGAAAATTTAAGAAAACTTCCAGACCTAGAAGGAAAAGGGACAGTGGATAAAAAAATATCTCTTATAACCGAATTACTAACCTCTGCATCTTCAATAGAGTCAATTTATCTGATGAGAACTCTAATTGGAGATTTAAGGATAGGTGTTCAAGAGTCAACAATAAAATACGCAATAATAAAAGCATTTTTTCCAAATGAAGAAAACGCAGATGAAATTGTTCAAAGAGCAATAGATAAATCAAATGATATTACAGAAATATTCCAATTAGCAAGAAAAAAGAAATTAAAAGAATTAGAAAATATCTCTCTAGAAGTAGGAAAACCAATTAAAGCAATGCTTGCACAAAAAGCAGCTTCAATAGAACAAGCATTTGAAGCACTGGGAAAACCCATGGCAGTGGAATATAAATATGATGGATTTAGATTATTAATCCACAAGAATAAAGATAAAATAATTTTATTCACAAGAAGATTAGAAAATGTAACTAAACAATTTCCAGAGGTAGTAGATTATATTAAGGAATATATTGGGGGAGAGTCTTTTATTCTAGATTCAGAAGCGGTAGGATTTGATAGGAAAACAAAGCAATATACCGGATTCCAAGCAATATCTCAAAGAATAAGAAGGAAATACGATATTGAAAAGGTACAAGACAAACTTCCAGTAGAAGTAAATATTTTTGATATTTTATATTATAACGGAAAATCCCAACTGGATAAACCCTTTGAAGAAAGAACACAGTTAGTCAGAAAAATAATTACTAATCATCCATACAAGATAATAGCCTCAAAAATGATTATTACTTCTGATGAAAAAGAAGTAAACAAATTTTACAAAGAAGCCCTTGCAAATAATCAAGAGGGAGTAATGCTCAAAAATCTTAAAGCAGAATATAAACCCGGAAGAAGAGTAGGAAATATGCTTAAACTGAAACCTGAACAGAGAGATTTTGATTTGGTAATTACAGGTGCAGAATGGGGATCGGGTAAACGTTCAGGATGGCTTTCATCTTTCAACCTTTCATGTAAATCAGGAAAAGAATTTTTAGAAATTGGAAAAGTAGGAACAGGAATTTCAGAAAAAGAAACAGAAGACAATAAGATAACTTTCCAAACTCTAACCGAATTGCTAAAACCTCACATCATAGCAGAAAAAGGAAAAGAAGTTACAATAAAACCAAAAGTTATTGTATCAGTAACCTATCAAGAAATTCAAAAATCTCCTAATTACAAATCAGGAGTTGCGCTAAGATTCCCAAGATTTGTAGCCCTAAGAGAAGACAAACCTCTTGCAGAAATAACAACTCTAGAAGATATAGAAGCTGAATTAGGCTCTCAAAGAAAAGAAAGTTGGAAGTATGGATAATTATTCATTTAATTTAAAATAATCATCAAATGTTTTAGGTATTTCCTCAATACCTACTGGCTTTACCATCCACTTTAAGATTCCTGGAACCCATCCAGATTTCAAAAGAGATTCAGGAGAATCATAACCGCTCAAAACAATAATTGGAGCACTTGGATTATAACCTTTAGAGATAGTAATTAAATTAAAAACAGAATAATCTTCATTTTCATATTTGGCATCAAAAATAGCTGCATCATAATCTGCAGATTCATCCATATATTTATGAGCTTCATGAGGAGATGCAAAGGATTTAACCGAATATCCTTGATCACATAATGCATTTTTTAGGAATCTTCTTAATATTGCATCATCTTCTACTAACAAAATCTTTCTTAACATAAAACAAACTTTCCAAAGAACTTTATAAAACTTCCTTTCTAGCCCAATAAAATCTATAAACTTCAACCTACTAAAAAATCAATGCAAGAACCAAGAAATTACCTCTCAGTTGCATTAAAATTAATTTTAATTTTGTCAATTCTCAGTTCAATTTATTACCAACTCTGGCATCTTCTTTCAGCAAATGTATTTCTCCTAATTTTAATATTTATTCCAGATATTTTAAAGAGTTCATCAAAAGTAGTTTTTCCAAAAGAATTTGAATGGACCCTAATGATATTTATTGTTCTCACAATAATCTTTGGAAGAACAAAAGGAATAATTGCTCCTATAGCCTTTGGAATAGGAATTTCATTTATTGGATTTATAATGTCAATGATATTATATTCAACAAATAGAGTTAAGCAAAACAGATTCTTGATTACAATTTTTTCTTTTAGTCTAGCAGTAACTTTCGGAGCAACAATAGAACTTGTAAAGTATTATCTTAAATTAGCCCTAGGTCAACCAATCACCACAAGCGTTTATACTTTTTCAATGTCTACTCTAACCTATGTAATTGCAGGAGCTCTGCTATCCTCCCTTGTAGGTTATTTTTACATGAAAACTGAATTGACTCCAATAAAAAAGCTAGTAAATAAATTCAAATCCAAGAATCCAGATATTTTTGAAAGAGAAACAGATGAAAAAGAGTTAGAAGAATTGATCAAAAAAGGAGAAAATGAAAAATTAGAATTTAAATCAACACTAAGAACAAATTTGCATACAAATCAACCAGATAGAAAAATAGAACATTCCGTTCTAAAAACAATTGCAGCTTTCCTAAATTCCAAAGGTGGAGAACTAATCGTTGGAGTTGAGGACAATGGAGAAATTTTAGGAATAGAAAAAGACAATTTTGAAAATGTAGACAAATTCAATCTTCATCTAATGAATCTAATTAAACAAAGAATAGGAAAGAAACATTTAGAATTAATTAAAGTAGAAACACTAGAAATTCAAAATAAAAAACTAATCAAAATAGAATGCAAGCCATCAAATAAACCAGTTTTCCTTTCTCAAGATGACCAGGAAGAATTTTATATAAGAATTGGACCTTCAACAGTACTGGTTATAGGAAGCGAATTGATAGAATACGTTAAAAAAAGATTTGAAAAAAAGTGAAATTATTTTTATTCTTTTCCAAATTCAAAATTAGTTACATTAAATTCAACTCTGCTGGAATTCCAAGAGCACTGACTTTCCAATCCTCTTTCTGTTTCCACTAGATGATGCAATTGACAAGAATAAGAAGGAAAATCCTCATCAAAGAACATACCAATTCTTTGTTTACAGATAACTGAACCAGGTTTGTAAATATCCCCACCAACAGTTAATTCATTAGATAAAATTCTAGAATAAGGACATCCAAAAGAAGCAACTTTTAAGTTTTCTATATATTCTTTTAATGCATTATCTCCAGTGCTCATAAAAAAATTTACAAGATTCTTGTTTATAATAATATCTAGTATAGAAAATATACAATAAAATAAAGGTTTTTGCTCCAAAAACCTTTATAAACCCCGTATTTCTTTATAAAGGATAATGGTAGCATCAAAATCTAAAGAGACCAAATCAAAAAAAGATTCTGAGTATAAAATTCAAAATATTGTAGCAACTACTTCTCTTGAGAAACCAGTTCCATTAACAAAGCTTGCAAGAACTCAACCCAATACCGAATATAACCCAGAGACATTTCCAGGATTAGTTCTAAGAATTAAGGAACCAAAATCTGCAGTGTTAGTATTCTCATCAGGAAATTTAGTATGCACAGGAACAAAATCTGTTGCTCAAGTTAGAAAAGTTATTGATGAAGTAATTAAACAATTAAAAAAGATAAATGTTAACGTAACAATAACTCCAAAAATTACAGTTCAAAATATTGTTGCTTCAGGTACAATTAATCTAAAGTTAAACCTAAACTTTTTAGCTCTAGAAATGGAAAACACAGAATATGAACCAGAGCAATTTCCAGGTTTAGTTTACAAATTAGAAGAACCAAATGCAACATTCCTTCTTTTCTCAAATGGTAAGCTTGTTTGTACAGGAACAAAGAATAAAGAACAATTAGAAGAAAGTATGGACCAACTTCTAAAGAACGTTAAAACTGCTCTTAAGAATTATAATAAGTAAATTTTATAAATTCTCAACAATCTCTCTTTTTGATTAAAAATGAAGAAACTAACTTCAATTTTATTAGCAATCCCTCTGGCCCTTGGCTTATCCTATTCTCAAGAGATACCAAAAACAATTACAAAAAATCCCCCTTTCTTTGAAAACGCAAAAGAAATAAGAATAAATACAGAATATATCAGAACTTTTTACAACGGGATTTATAATGGAGGAGGTTATGGCCCAGGGCTATTAGATTATGCAAAAGAAGTTCAAAAAGACTCAACCAAAGCAAGAGAATTAATGCCAGCTCGGATAGTCTCTTACTATTTACTAACAAAAACCGGAAAAGATACAATAATTCTGGATGTGAATAATGAAAATTTTTCTCCCCATTATTTTAGCCCAGGAGTTTATTCCAAGGGTGATGCTTCAACACTTATCTATCTAAGAGATTCTTTACATCCAAGAGTAGTATTGAGTATAGTCAAAGCTTTAGTAAATGAAAAGGGAGACACTCTAAGTCTAATAAAATGGAAAAATGCTTGGAGTCCATCAAAATATTACTCAAAATATGGCTTAGAAGGAGTGAATAAACCATCTCAGATAAGAAGAATCAGATAATCTGAAAAACTACTTTTCAATTCATATAAATCTATAAAAACCCAATGAACCTCAATTTCTCATGGAAGAGGAATTTGAGTTAACAGGAGAGGATAGAAACAAAGAGCCATCTTCAAAGCAGGAAGAATTGATTAATGATGCAAAAGGATTTATTGATTTTTCAAAGAAAAATCTAGCCCATTATTTTAGAAACGAAAATAACGTGGTTTTTATTGATTTTCAACAGTTGGCAGAATACTCAAGTACGCTTTCTGATGAAGTTTTAAAGAACCCAGATGAAGTTTTACGTTACATTGAGCTAGCAATCGAAGAAATGGGCTTGGCTTCAAACGTAAGAGTAAGACTCTACAATCTTTTTGAAAGTCAAGAAGTAAGAATTAGAAACATAAGATCAAAACACCTAAATGAACTAATTGTAGTTGAAGGAATTATTAGACAAGCTTCCGATGTAAGACCCCAAGTAGTAAATGCGAAGTTTGAATGTCCGAGTTGTGCCACAGTTATTTCTGTTTTACAAATTGAAAAAAAGTTTAGAGAACCAACCAGGTGTTCCTGTGGAAGAAGGGGAGGATTCAGATTAATATCAAAAGAGATGGTAGACACCCAAAGATTAATTGTTGAAGAAGCACCAGATATGATTTCAGGAGGAGAGCAACCAAAAAGAATTAATGTTTTTGTTAAAGAAGATTTGGTGGAACCACGAATGGAAGATAAAACAACTCCAGGTTCTAGAGTAAAAGTTATTGGAGTTCTAAAAGAAGTTCCCGTTCCCCTAACAACTGGAGGATTGTCAACTAGATTCGATTTAGCTGTAGAAGTAAATAATCTTATTCCACTGGAAGAAACTTTTGAAGAGTTAGATATTACCGAAGAAGATGAAAAGCAAATTCAAGAACTGGCTGCAGACCCATTGATATTTGAAAAATTAAGTCAAAGTATTGCTCCAAGTGTTTTTGGATATAAAGAAATTAAAGAATCTTTAGTTTTGCAATTATTTGGAGGAGTTCAAAAACAAATGATGGAAGGACAAAAAACAAGAGGAGATATTCACATATTAATGATTGGTGACCCCGGTGTAGCAAAATCTGTAATCCTTGGATTCATGGCAAGTATTTCTCCGAAAGGAAGATATGTTGTAGGAAAATCCACATCGGGTGCAGGATTGACAGCAACAGTTGTAAGAGATGAATACCTCAAGGGTTGGTCTTTAGAAGCAGGAGCGATGGTTCTAGCAAACAAGGGACTAGTTTGTATTGATGAATTAGAAAAAATGGACCCGCAAGATAGGTCAGCCATGCATGAAGCAATGGAACAGCAAACAGTTACAATTTCAAAAGCAAATGTTCAAGCAACTTTGAAAGCTCAAACTTCAGTTCTTGCAGCGGCAAATCCAAAATTTGGAAGATTCGATCCAACTCAAGGAATCCCACAACAAATAGATTTACCTCCTGCATTGATTAACAGATTTGATGTTATTTTTACGATGAGAGATGTACCAAACAAGGCCCATGATGAAAGAGTTGCTACACATATTTTAGATGAACACAAGACAGTAGCAAAGCAGATGATAATTGAAAGAGAAATTTTTAGGAAATATGTTGCCCATGCAAAACAGAAAGTTAAACCAAAATTATCAGAAATTGCGATTAAGACAATGAAAGATTTTTATGTGGGACTTAGAAACAGACCGATGTTAGAAGGACAAGAAATGAGAACAATTCCTATTTCTGCAAGACAATTAAATTCTCTTATCAGAATGGCAGAGGCTTCAGCAAAATTAAGATTATCCGAAGAAGTAACTGAGAAAGATGCTGAAAAAGCAATCAATCTAATGAAATATTATTTAGAACAAGCAGGCTATGATGAAGAAACAGGTCAGATTGATCTAGATAAAATTTCTGGAAAGATAAGATCTTCTCAAAGAAATAAAATATATTTAGTGCGAGACACCATTAATGAGCTAAGGGGAGAAATCGGAGAACAGATACCTGTAGAAAAAATAGAAGAAGCACTGAAAGACAAAATGAATACTGATGAAATTGAAGAAGCCTTGGAGAGGTTAGCAAAAGAGGGTAATCTTTTTAGACCTAGACACGGCTATGTCCAAAAAACATAAACTCGCACATAAATATTTAAAAATCTTCAGTTCTTCCCAAAACCATGACAGACCAATTTAAAAGACACATAGCATACAAGTTAAGAATAGGAGACATACTTCTAGGCAAGCCTATTTTCGATAATGATAAATTCATTAATCTAGAACTTGGAGATAAAAAAATAGTAAGAGTGAATGTAATAGGGAATATTGTGGATAAATATGAAGCTGATGGAGATAAAAAGTATATCTTTTTCACATTGGATGACGGATCTGGTCAGATAAAATTAAAGATATTTGGAGAAGAAGGATTGAAAAAATTCAAAGGTGTTCTGCAAGGTCAAACAGTTGCAGTAATTGGGACAATAAGAAGCTGGAATAATGAAACCTACATTCAGCCAGAAATAATTAAAGAACAGGATTCAAGATATTTATTGGTGAGAAAGTTAGAAATAGAAAAACACAGAAAAGCTTCTGCTCCAAAAATAGAAGATAAGAAAGAAATAACTGCAATAAAAGATCAAATTTTAGAGAAAATTAAAAAAGCAGAAAATGATGGTGGAATTGACAAGGAAAAAATAATTATGGATTTAAGAAATGTTTCTCCGGACATAATTAATCAAGAAATTCAAAAACTTCTAGAAGAAGGAATTATATTTGAACCACGACCAAGCAGACTGAGATATTTAGGATAGAATTATTTTTTCTTTCTTAGCATTTTCCCAAACATTTTTTCATATTCCATCTGAATTTCTTCAAATTTTTCAAGATATTTATACTCATTTGGAGCATCATAAGAATCAAAGTCCGTGTTAATTCTTAGAATTAAATCTTTTTTTCTAAAATAAGGAAAATGCTTCACACTTACTCCCTTCTTTTCATAGAAAGTGAGATATTTAAAAGAATCAGAAAAAACTCTTTCAACCAGGTCCATAGTTTTACCTTCTTTTATTTTTATTTCCAACCTAACCTTTCTAAGCCAATCTTGTATTTCTTCCTTTCTTTCTCTTTCTTCTTTAGTTAATATTTTCATCATAACTTTATCATAAAGATGGAGTTTAAATCAATTTCCATATTCAAATCATAAATTTTCCTCTCAAAAACCTTAAAAACCCCTCTAAATTCTAGATTCTATGGAAAACTACGAATCTTTGTTAAATGATGCCTATTCTAAAGTTAAGGTTGTTGAAGGTTCAGGAGAAAGATTTGAGATGCCCGCAGTTGAAGGATTTTTTGAAGGAAAAAAAACAATAATTACAAACTTCTTTCAAATTGTTGCTCATCTGAGAAGAGATGCCGAACATTTACAAAAATTTCTATTGAAAGAACTTGCAACCCAAGGACAAATTGAGGGAGATAGATTAATTCTTAATAATAAAATATCCAGTAAAAAGATAAACCCTAAGCTGGAACAATATGTAAATGAGTTTGTACTATGCCAAGAATGTAAAAAACCGGATACAAAAATTATTAAAGAAGGAAAATTAACATTAATTCACTGCTTAGCCTGTGGAGCAAAACACCCCATAAGGGGAAAAATATAAATTTAAAAAAAGAATTCACTTAATAAAAATATAAAAACAAAGGAGGATAAAAAAAATGGTTGAAGCTTATTGTGTAAAATGTAAGAAGAAAGGACAGAAAATGAAAGATGCACAAATGACTCAGACTGCAAGAGGCGGATTCATGGCTAAAGGAAAATGCCCTGTTTGTGGAACTGTAATGTGTGCAATGATGTCCAAAGACAATGCTGAAAAGGCAATGAAAAGCGGCGAAGCTAAAAAAGCTTTTTAAGCAAAAATAATTTTTTTAATTTTATTTTAAAATGTTTGTGAAAGTAATGAACTCCTATAGAACAATAGTCGCAGCATGCGATAAAGAATTAATTGGAAAAATGTTTGAAGAAGGAAAACTACAATTAAATCTTAAAGAATCATTCTATCAAGGAGAAGAACTTGAAAAAAAAGAAATGGTAGACCTTCTAAAAGACTATGCTCAAGAAGATGCTACATTTAATCTAGTTGGAAAAAAAGTAATTAATTGCGCCTTGAAAGCAGGTGTGATTAAAGAAGAAAACGTTGGAACAATTCAAAATATTCCCTATGCATTAATATTATTATAGAAATGGTTTTTCCTCAATAAGAGTAGTATACCCTCTTAGAGTGTAATAGAGTTTAGTTAATCTAGAAAAGAAGAGATTAGGATAAATATGAACCATTTTGTTTTCTTTATCGATATTTAATTCAGGACCAACTGACTTCCAAATAGCAATAAATTCTTCATCCATTACCTTTGAAATATCTTCTAACTTCATTCCAGCTAAAAATATTAAGTATTTATATTAATTATTATACTCAGCAATAATCTTATAAACTGCAATTTCTCTCTATAATTATGTCACACGAAGAAGAAACAAATGAACCAATAATTCAAAGAGCTCCACTTCCAAGAGGAGAAGAAATTATTGGAGTGATCGAACAAAGACACGGTGGAAACAAAATGAAAGTAAATTGCCGTGATGGAAAAGATAGAGTTTGTAGAGTTCCTGGAAGACTAAAAAGAGCCCTCTGGCTAAGACCTGGAGATGTAGTAATAGTTGAACCCTGGGAACTTGACAAAGATAAGGGAGATGTAATTCTAAAATACAAACCTGCTCAGATTAATTGGCTAAAGCAAAATGGCTATCTAGAAACAGAAAGTGAAGAGTTCTAAAAATGAAAACAATAATATCAGAAAAATTTCTACGAGTAATTAAAAATAAGAAGAAACTGGAAAAAGTTCTAAATGTGCAGATTTCAAATCGAGGAAAAGAAATTACAATTGAAGGAGAACCCGCAGAAGAACATGTTGCACTTCAAGTTCTAGATGCATTAAGTTTTGGATTTCCATTTTCAACAGCAATTTCAATAAAAGAAGAAGATAAAGTTCTGGAAGTAGTAAATATAAAAGAGCATACCAACAGAAAAGATTTTGCAAGCATACGAGCAAGAATAATCGGAAAAGAAGGAAAAGCTCTGAGAACTCTCTCTAATCTTACTGGATGCGATTTAGAATTAAGAAATAATCAGGTGGGAATCATTGGTGAATCCACCCTAATGAAACATGCAAAAGACGCACTAATATCCTTAATTCGAGGAGCAAAACACGGAAATGTTTATACTTTTTTAGAAAGAACTCCAATTGCATCAGATGAAGATTTGGGATTAAAAGAAAAGCCCAAGAAGAAGGCAAAAAAAGCAGAATAAAAACCTTTAAATAACAAAATTCTCTAAAAATTCTATATGCCCTGATAGCTCAGTTGGTTAGAGCGAACGGCTGTTAAGTCAGAGAAAAACTGACTCACAAGAAATTGTGATTTCGCAGCAACCGTTAGGTCGTAGGTTCGAGTCCTACTCGGGGCGTTATTTCTTTCCCATTAAACTTAAAATCTCGCTTTACTATTTATTTTAATGCACTTGTTCAAAAAACCAAAAGTACTTCTGGCAATGTCCGGAGGAGTCGATTCTTCTGTAGCAGCGCTCCTTTTGAAAAGAAAAGGCTATGACGTTTATGGGACATTTATGAAAAACTGGTCTGATACAAAAAACAAGATTACTGGTCAGTGCGCCTGGGTTGAAGAAAGAGATCATGCCATAAAGATTGCAACGAGATTAGAAATTCCATTAATTACTCTTGATTTTGAAAAAGAATACAAAAAAGAAGTTGTAGATGAAATGTTCAAAAAATATAAAGCAGGTATAACCCCTAACCCAGATATTGACTGCAATAAAAAAATAAAATTTCCTCTGCTTCTAAAAGAAGCTCAAAAAAGAGGAATTAATCTAATCGCCACCGGACATTATTCTAGAATAAAAAAAAGAAAAGGAAAATGCGAACTCCACAGAGCAAAAGATGAATCCAAAGATCAATCATATTTTCTATATGCTCAAAATCAAAATGAACTTTCACATACTTTATTCCCGATAGGCAACCTAACAAAGAAGAAAGTAAGAAAAATTGCAGAGAGAAATAAATTTCAAAACTTTGACAAAAAAGGAACAGTAGGAATTTGTTTCATTGGAAAAATAAACCTAAAAGATTTCCTGTCCAAAAGAATAAAATCAAAAAAAGGAAAGATTCTTGACCCCCAAGGAAAAATAATCGGAGAGCATGACGGAGTTTATTATTATACAATTGGGCAAAGGCTAGGTCCAAGATACGGATTTGAATTAGAAAGAAAAAATGAAAAAACCGGAAGAATGGAAAGATGGTATGTTGCAAAAAAAGACGTTAAGAAGAATATAATAATCGCAGCTCCAGAAGGACATCCACTTTTAGAAAAAGACAAAATAATTGTAAAAGAATTCCATTTAATATCCGAAGATGAAAAAACATTTCTAAGAGATATTTCAAAAAATCCAAAACAAATATGCTCAAGAATTAGGCAGGTTGGAGAATTAATCCCAAGCGTAATATCCTATAAAAATAAAAAGATAATTGTAACATTAGATAAACCAATCACTGGAATTTCCGAAGGTCAAGCAATTGTAATCTACCAAAAAACAAAATGCCTTGGTGGAGGGGTTATTAGTTTCTAAATCTCATTAATCAAACAATGAATATTACCCTGTTTAATCCAAGAATCATTTTCCACAGGAATAACTTCTAATCCACAACTCTGAAAAAATTCCTTGGCTTGTTTATTTCTAAAATAATTAATATCGTAAATGCTATTAGAGTTTGGAAATATGGGCATGAGAATTTTTTTCTTTCCTTCATTCATAAACAATCTTGAATTTATATAAGATTGATAATTTAAAATTTGCCAATAGCTTGCTGGCAAAGAAAAAGTTTCATAACCCAATTTATTAAATTTATTTTTTATTTCATTAAGCATTTTTTTAGAATAATTCAATGATTTCTCCAAAAGATTGGAAACCAATTCTCCATTGGCTCCATAGGAAGAATAATTAAGATAAAACTCTTTTTCAAAAATAGATAAATCCCCTTCTGATTCGTTATAAAAATCTTTAATAGAATATTTATCTAAATTTAAAATTGCTACCTTACCAGAATCAACAAAGGTAAAACATTGATCTAGATGAAAAAGAGGGGTTTCGTTAGAATCATAATTAAAAAAAACAACACTATCTGCTCCAAACTCTTTTTTGTAGTTCATAATCTTTTCATTTTTATTTAGATTACGAAAGTTAGAGAATTTATCCCCCACAAAAAGAATATTTTTTCCCCTGAAAGAATCATAGGTCACACTACCTCCTTCAAAATTATTAAGAGAAATGATATAATCTTCATAATCTTGTTCAAGCAAATTAATAAAAGAACTATATGAGTTTACAGAAGAAGAACTGTTCATAGAAAAATAATTAGGAAGAATAACCCTCTCATTTTTGTCCGTTACCAAAAATTCAAACAAATCCTGAGCCCAAGCCTGTCTAATCCTTCCTTCAGATTTATAATAAATAGGGTTTATTTTATTCCCTTCAACTGGAAGAGTTTTTGAAAAAGATTCGAATTCTTTTTTATAACTTTCTGCAACTAAAAAATCTACATCTGAATATTTTAACACTTCTTTTATGAGATTAGCCTGATATTTAATCTCTGGTTGAAATTTCATAAAAACATTTCTTAATTCTCTTTTATATTCTGGAATAAAATTTTCAACGTGAGATATAGGAAAGTCCAGATAATTCTTTTTATCTAGTTTATCCCCCCCAATAAAAGGCATAGCAATCAAAGAAGAAAATAAAACTCCTCTAGCAAATTTTTGAATTAAGCTCATAATTTCGCAAGATAAAGATATTATTTAAAGATTTATTTACCAAAAATTTCTTTTCCTGCATCAAGCATAGTGGAATAAATATATCTTCTATAATAAGGGTATTGTTCTTTTAATCCTTCAACTCCAAAATTAAAGATTTCATTCAAAGCTATCCCAACCGCAGGAGAACGATTTTGCCCTTTTTTGCAATGTATCAAAACAGCCTCAGCCCCCTTACTAAGATTATCAAAATCATTAATTATTTTGATAGCATCAGACTTTTCAAAAAGAATCACTCTATCATAAGCGTGCCCTCTTGATTCTAGCAATCCTAATAAACTTTGTTTTGTCATCAGAGGATATTTTTTTGAAAGATTCTCCCAACTATCAGCTAAAGTTCCATTAAAATAAGAATCATTTAAATCAACCCAAGAATATTCTTTCCATTCTCTAGGCCAAATATCATCAAAACAATAAGTTTTAATTTGCATCCAGTTATCACTTTCCCTGAGATTATCAAATCCATAATCCCAACTACCTTCCAGTCTTATTGCATAGGTTTTCTTGTTAGGAATATGTTTCATAGCTTCTTCAAGAGATTTAATTAGGAGCTCCATAAAAAAATCAATAAATTATAGTTCTTAAATTCTATGATAAAAACAAATCTTAAAAACCCACCTTACCTTATTATTTAATGAAATTAGATGAAGCAATTCAATCGCGAAGAAGCATTAGAAAATTCAAAGAAAAGAGACCAGACTGGAGAGATATTATGGAAGCTCTTGATGCAACTCGGTATGCCCCAATGTCCGGAGACATCTTTTCCTTAAAATTTATTTACATAGACAACGAAAAAACAATTTCTGAAATTGCAAAATGGTCTGGGCAAGATTTTATTGCTCAAGCAAAATGTGTAGTTGTTTTTATTAGAACTCCAACAAAAACAAAATTGAGTTTTAAGGATAGAGCAGAATTGTATCTCCCACAACAAGCAGGTGCTGCAATACAAAATTTTCTATTAAAATTAGAAGAAAAAGGTCTTTCAACCTGCTGGATTGGACATTTTGATAACGAAAAAATAAAACATCTACTAAAGATACCAAAAGACAAAGAAGTTGAAGCTTTATTCCCAATTGGATATGCAAAAGAAAAACCTTCAACACGAAGAGCCAGAAGAGATTTTTATGAAATGATGTTCTTCAATGAATGGGGTAATGAACAATTCGGAGAAGTTAAATCCAAAAGAACTTTGGAAGTTTAAACTCTAAAATAAATTTCTATTAAATTTATAAAAGAATAATCTAGATTATAGCATCTATGCAATTCTAAAAAATATTATAAAAAAAAGAAGCCCGAAACCCCCTAGTTCCGGGCGATCTAATATAAAAACAAAATCAATCTTTATTAATCTTACTTATAGAATATCGATTCCTAGATCTGACATTTCCCTTGAAATTGACATGCCTCCTCTCGAAGTTCCTTCGTCAAAGTCCTTTCCAAGCACGTATGGTGATTTAACACCAGTCATGATTGTAATTACTCTTATTTTTCCAACGAAGTCCTTTGAGATTCTTGCACCAATAATAACGTTAGCTTCAGCGTTAAGGTTTTCAGAAACTGTTCTACCAATTACATCGAATTCTTCTAATTTTAAATCAGGTCCACAAGTAATATGTATCAAAGCACCAGTAGCACCTTTGTAATCCACGTCAAGTAGAGGATGTGTAAGTGCTTGTCTAACTGCTTCGTGTACTCTATCTGTAGCATCTGATTCACCAATACCAATAACTGCAACTCCTCCACCTTTCATGATAGAAGATACATCAGCATAGTCTAGGTTAATCAAAGAAGGCAAAGTAATAGTCTCAACAATACCCTTTACCATTGTACTAACCAATTCGTTAGCAACTGCGAAAGCTTGTTCTAAAGGAAGTTGTCCTGCAATATCTACAAGTCTATTATTATCTAAAACAATACATGTGTCTGTAGCTTCTCTCAACTCAGCTAAACCAAATTCAGCTTTGTCGATTCTTGCTTTTTCTGATTCGAAAGGCATTGTAACAACACCGATAACAACTGCACCAGTTTCTTTAGCCAATTGAGCTATAACTGAAGCTGCACCAGTACCTGTTCCACCACCCATACCTGCTAAAACAAAAACCATATCAGCACCACCAACTGCTTTTTTCAAATCAACTAAAGCTTCTTTAGCTGCTTCTCTACCCTTCATTGGTTTACCACCAGCACCAAGACCCCTAGTCAATTCCTTACCAATAAGGATTTTCTCATCAGCCTTAGTTACACTTAAATGAAGAGCATCAGTGTTTGCACCGTAAACAGTAGCACCGTTGATACCTTTGTTAAATAACCAGGTAACCATATTACATCCACATCCACCCACACCAATAACTTTAATGTTAGCTTTACCAGCTCTTAATTCATCAAAATTAATACTATGAGTTTCAGAATTTTGTATTGCTTCTTTAGCAAAACTTAATACCATTTTTTATTCCTCCTTTGTACATTTTTTGTTTTTTCACTATGTGAAATCCCCTATTTATAGAAAATAAATTCTCAACTATTTAAATACATTTAGTTTATTTAGTAAATATTTCGCTAAAAACTAACTTTTTAAGGAAAATGTCTAAAAAAATTTAAATACTAGCAAAATATATGAATTTTATGGAAAAGAGGTTTGTAGCTTTAGAAATAGGAATTCTTATGCTTTCTCTTTTATCCGTTTCTATATTTGTTTTAGCAGATTCGAAACCAAAAACAATTACAGGCCATAGTTTCTTTGATGTCTATAACCAACCAGGTGAATTTTTATTTGAAAACAGCTGCTCTAGTCAAGGTGGAATCTGCACGGCTAAGAATCTCTTTGGAGGCTATTCTTGTGGTACATCAAGAATGAAGTCTACACTTTATTCCTGCCCAATCGGTCAAGGTTGCTGCTTATCAAAAGAAGTAGAATCCCAACCAGAAAATACAATTCCTGATTTAGAGCAATTCGAAACCATTCCAGAGATAGTTAATCAGGATAGAAATGTTACAAGAAATATCACCAATGGTTCCTATAAAGGAATTCTTGGAGAAGCCTATGCAGAAAGTTCTCCAGAAACAAATGTATTTGCAGGCTATGAAGTTCAATATGATGATGCAGGAGTTTTAATCTATGAACTAACTAGTGCAAAAACAATCCTTGCTGTTGGAGTTGATACGATAATTAACCAAACAGATAACACAATTACAATTTCTACTCCCGCATCAGCAGATGTTAAAAAATTGGATTGCAAATGTAAATCTCAAGCAAAAGCTACATGCAGCCCAACTTCAAATGGATGTCAAGTAGATAAGATGAAGACTGGTCCTTATTATGGATGTTCTGGCCTTTGCAGGGGAGAAGGCTGCCAAGGAGGATGTGCTTTTTATGATAAATCCGGTAAAGAAGTTGGAGATCTAGCGCATCAATAATCTTAATTTTTCTAATTTATCCCACCCTCTCTTCAAACTGCCATTAGCTCTTTCTAGAATAAGTTTAAGGAATCTTTCATCAACCAATAACCCTCCATTTGTGGCTAAGGGAAATTCAATTTTATCCGAGCCCATAAACTCAACAATAATATTCTTTCCAAAAGAGATAGCTCCAAATTTTTTCCAGCCAGCCTTTTGCCCAATCTTCATTAAAGCTTCAGCAGAATCCAAGTCTCTACAAGCAATGTGAATGATAGCCGGTTCAAATTTAAATTTAACAGCAGATTTTGGAAGTTTAAGACTCTTGAAAAAATCCCCCCCAACCATTTCATGGGAAACCTTCAAAAATAACCCCCTGCCCTTCTTTTCCTGATCCACCATTATCAAAATTCTTCCAGAGCAAGATGAAGTTGTATAATAATTTGGAAGGTCATTGATGGATTGACAAAGTTCCAAAATATGCCTGTCCCAACTTCCTTTTGAAGACTTGTCTATTTTGGCCAACACCTCTTGCTTTCGTTGCTGAAATCTGTCTCTAATCATAAAAAGAAGTAAGCAAAATCCTATTTAATCCTATCTTTTGCCAAAAAATTCTTGTCTTTTTTTAGGAAATAAAAAGATTTAAATACTGATTAAAATTAAGTTCGTAAAGCAAAAATGAAACGCAGCAACAAACTAAATGAAGAGGAGCCACCTCTACTAGATTCTAGTCATTTGATAGACTCTCCGACGATAACAGACATTAATTCTCTTAAAAAATCTCTCGCAAAAAAGCATATAACTCTTTCTGACAAGGAAACAAAAAATATTGAAGAAGTAATAAAAAAATATCCCATGAGAATAAGCCCATATTATTTCTCATTGATAAAAGAAAAAAATGATCCCGTGTGGAAACAGTGTATTCCAGACATAAAAGAAATCACAGATACCAGAGGAGAAGAAGATCCTCTAATGGAAGAAAATAAAATTCCTTTCTTGACCCACAGATATCCCGATAGATGTTTACTTTTAATTTCAAATACCTGTGCAATGTATTGTAGATTTTGTACAAGAAAAAGAAAAGTTGGAGAACTCAGAAAAAATCCTTCAATGAAAGAAATTGAAAAAGCAATTGATTATATTAAAGAACACAAAGAAATTAGAGATGTAATTTTATCCGGAGGAGATCCACTTCTAGTTGGAGATGCATTTTTGGAAAAAGTTTTAATTGCATTAAGAAAAATACCTCACATTGAAATGATAAGAATTGGAACACGTGTTCCCTGCGTGATGCCTGAAAGAATAACTCCAAAATTATGCAGAATGTTAAAAAAATATAATAGAAAACCAATCTTATACATTAACACTCATTTTGAACATCCAGATGAAATAACTGAACAAACAGAAAAAGCTTGCTCAATGTTAATTGATTCTGGAATACAATTGGGAAATCAAAGCGTTCTATTAAAGGGTGTGAATGATAAACCAGAAGTGTTCAAAACATTGAATAGAAAACTTCTTTCAATAGGAGTTAAACCATATTATCTCTATCAACCAGATCCAGTAAAAGGAACTTTTCATTTCATCGGTCCAGTTGAAAATGGAATAAGGATAATTAAGGAAGATCTAAGAGGACACACAAGTGGAATGGCAGTACCGCACTTTGTTATTGATGCTCCCGGTGGAGGAGGAAAAATACCTCTAATTCCAGATTATGCAAGAATACAAAAAGATGGGTCTGTAAAAATGAAAAATTATCAGGATAAAGAATTCAAATATCCTAAAACAAGGTAAAATTATCTTACTTCATATTTATCAAACTCTTTTTTCAAAGCAGCCTTGGTCATTCTAGGATGCCTTCTACAGTGATATTCTATTTGTAAAGCGTGTCTGTGAGCTTCAGGATAGTTCATACCTTTACGCATAAGATTTCTTTCATATACCTCATGCAATAAAACAAACTTTATTTCTCTCCTAGAAAGATCATCGTCAATCCAGATTTCATTTTTAGGAACAAAAGAATAAACATCGTCGTGTCCTCCCTCGGTGAAATCTAAGAAAAATATTCCTCGAACAATCTCTCCATGAACAATCCAGACATTACATTTATCATTACTATACTTTCTTGAATGTCTTTTGTAAACAAGTTTAAGGTATTTATCTTTTTTTCTGGAAACTTTTATTTTATTTTTAACTAACAGATAAGCACTTCTTTCCTTTTTTTCAACTTTATTTGCAACTGCAATGGCTTTTTTGTGGCTCATTCCACGAGCCATAAGACGATTAATTACTAACATAGTGGTAATATAAAATTTATCTTCAACTCTTGAAGCTCCCTGATCAATCCAGAATTCATCTTTAGGAATGAATTTAAATTGATAATGTTGAGCATAGTTAGTAAAATCTTCATTCATATTTTTCCTAACATAGATTCCATCAACGATATAAACACTAAATCCTGCAACTTCTTTTAATTTGTATAAATATGGTTTTTTCATTTTATTCCTTATCTAAAATCTCACACCTAATTCCCTCTCTTTCACAAAGTTCCTTGAATTCTTTGGCATCATGTTCAGATCCAACCATTTCCCCCCAATGAATTGGAATAACAATTTCTGGTTTAATTAATTTAGCTGCTTCAAAAGCTTCTTCAGCATTCATAGTAAATCTTCCCCCAATGGGAAGCAGAGCAACAAAACTTTTGCTTGGTTGATTATATCCAGTAAGTTTCTGCATTTCAGGAATAAAATCCGTATCCCCTGCATGATAGATGATTATATCATTCATTTTGATAATATACCCTAGCAAATTTTCTTTTTTCGGATGAAAATTTTTATCAATATTATATGCCGGAAAGCTAGAAATCTTTATTTTTCCATATTCAAATTCTTGATCAGGCTCAACAATCTGCATTCGAAGAGGTAAATCAAACCTAGCAATTTTACTCTGACATCCGGCAGTCATCAATAGAATAGTTTTTTTATCAACAATTTTATTCAAATCATTAAAACTACAATGGTCATAATGATCATGAGTTAGTAAGATAATGTCTGCTTTAGGTAATCCTTCTTTTATTTGATAGGGGTCAATATAAATTACCTTTGAGTTTTCGATTAAGAACCCTGAATGACCAAGCCATCTAAGCTCTATCCCCCCTATTTTCATATAATCTTTTTAAGGAAATCTAATTTTTAAAACTTAGTATTTTGAGAAATAAAAAGTTTAGAAGTACGTAATCTTTTTAAAAAAGTATCCAAGTCCTTTTCCATTAATTTTGCCCCAGCTGCCTGTCTATGCCCCCCACCATTTGCGTCTTCAAGACCTTCTGTACATTCTTTCATTAAAAGTGAAACATCAACTATCCCTGCATTGGATCTTGCATTGGCATGTATTCCATCTTTCCATTTCTGATAAAAAACAAATACCCCTTGATTTTTCATTTTGGAAATCATGGTTGCAATAGTAGAAGATAATTTAAAATTAGATACAACTTCATAAATATGCAAATCCTTTTTTTTGTCAAACTTTTCGTTTTCAAAAAAATCATTTACAATCCTTTCTATTTCTTCCTCTACAATATCATGAACCTGACTCAACTGATCTAAATCACGAGTTTTAATAATTTCATAAACATGCTCCAGAGTTTCATTATAGTAAGTGGTTGCAGAATTTATCTTTCTAGCATTAATTCCAGGGATAGAACCCGAAATATTATCAAAAGTTATCCCAGGATAAAGTCTTTTCATAATTTCAAAATTTTTTGGAACACGATAGGAATAATCCGAGAACATTGCAGCTCCAAGTAACCATTTCCATTCTTCTGTATCAAAAACTCCCTGACCAATATCGTAAATTAACATAGTTGCGCAGTCTTCACTAGAAGATTTTATTATATTATCTTTAAATTGGAAATTTTCATTCATAGGATGATGATCTAAAATAAAGAAATCCATTTCTTTACTCATTTCTTCTAGCCCTTCGGAATCTATGGTATCAACTCCAAGGTCACAGAAAAAAACTTTAGTTATTTCTTTTTCATGAAGTTTAAATAAAATTTTCTTAACCATATCTGCATGTATATCAAAAAATTCAATTTCTACGGCTCCAATATTTTTTGATTCCAATATCTCTTCCAGAAAAACAGCAGAAGCCAATCCATCTACATCGTTGTGCGTTAAAATTGCAACCTTATCTCTAGGAGTAATCATTCCAATAAATTCATAGAATCTCTTCTTACTCCCAGTTAGATAGTTTATCCAAGGCAAAATTTTTCCTTGCTCAATTAAAAAATGAATATTTGGAGCAACATTAAACTTTCCTTCCATAATATCTCTAACAAGCAACCATCTTACTTCATGATTCTCATATTCAAAACCCCTGAAATCACGGATATCCTGATTCAGTTCAACACGAAAATGGTTCAGCTCTATTTCAACATCTTCTCCAGTCACGGGCCTTTTATCAACAGTCATCGTTGGTAAACTCTCAAGAATTTTTCCTTCAAAGTTAGTTTCTTCTTTTAATTCCCTTAAGACACAATCAACAAGTTCTTCTCCAGGATGCAGAGTTCCTCCAGGAAGTTTATAGAATTCATCTTTCCAATCCCTACTAACTAAAAGTCTCCCATCCTTCACAATAACTGGCCCCGCAGCAATGATTTTTTCCATTTATATCTTACGGGGAAGAACTATTTAAGATTATTTAAACCTAAGCATGAGATAACTTGCGAGGATAATCAATCCTCCTCCAATCCAAACAAGAACAGTAGGAACTTCTCTAAAAAACAAAAAGGCAAAAACAACTGGGAAAATAATTTCTAATAAAATAAAAATTCCTGCAGCCTTGCCCTTAACTTTTTCCAATCCCTTAAATAAAAAAACAAAAGGAATAGCAGTTAAAAAAATACCTAAAATTAAAACTATTCCTAAATCCAAATAAGTAAATTTAGGAAAATCAATAAATAAAAGAGGAAGTAAAAAAGGAATTGCAATAACATTTTGCCAAAAGGTTAAAGAAATTTTATCATATTTTTTAAAAGTTTTTGAAATTACATAAACCCAAGCCATTCCAATTCCTGCTAAAAGTCCAGCAATAGACCCAATTAAGCTTTCTCGAAGAAAAAGATTTTGAGGAGAAACTACAAAGATTAATCCAATAACTGCAATGAGAATGATTAAGATATCAATCTTTTTTATCTTTTCTTTTAAAATAAGTGCAGAAAATAAAATCATCCAAACTGAAGAAGAATATAATAATAAAACTGCTGAAGCAATGGATAAAAATTGTATTGCTAAGAAATAACCCAAAATGATAAATCCATGCACTGCTCCAAAAAAGAATAGTTTAGTTTTTTCATATTTAGGCCACACAAATTTTTTATTAAATATTAAGTAAAAAAATAAAATTGCTAAAGCAGCTATAAACACTCTAAAAAAAGACAAATTATAAGGACCAAGATTATTTCCAAATCTAACAATAATTGGGATAAACCCCCCAAAATAGAAGCAATAAAAATTTGTAAGAAACCAATAGTTTGTTTATTCATAGATAAAATAAATGAAACATATTTATAATCTTTTTGAAGAATAAAAACTCACTCTCTTAATTTTTCCATTTTTCTCATTAATATCAACTAAAACCTGAGCATTTTTTCCAAAACCTGGATTAATAACGAGAGTTTTCCCAATTTTATCTTTTCCGGCACATTCATGAATATGCCCTCCAACACAGATTAAAGGTTTACACTCTTCACAGAACTTTCTAGCAATGCTAGAACCAAGATGCTTTTTATGAGCATAGGATTCTTTATTTTTTACTATATCCAGTTTTGTTTTGAATGGAATATTATGAGAAATAAAGAAAACAGGAAATTGCTTATTTCTTTTTCCATGAGCATTTTTCAACTTGCCATAAAGCTTTTTGGATTCATAAATTAACATTGCCCTTTCTCTTTTATTTAGGTCCATACTTCTTTTTCTATCTGATAAAATCTCTGGCCCCGAACTTAATCCATACCCCACAAAATTGAGCTCTCTAAAAAAATAATTTTTAAAATGGCAATCATGAACATTTTTTAACCCCTTCAACAATTTTTTATTTGCTTTTCCATAAAGATAAAAATCAAAGAATGCTTTCAGATAATTGTAGGAACTTTTATCCATATCCTTAATTTTAGTTTTACCATAGCTTTCATCCCAATTTCCAGGAACGAAAAATACTGGTTTTCCAAAACTATCCAGATATCTTAAAATTTCATGCCCTCGAGAAAGAGATTCACTGACTATTCTATTAAAACCTTTTTTTCCTACTTTAGAAATAATAAATTCGTCCATTCCAGAAACCTCTTTTCCCTGCCTCAATAAATTAAAGAATTTGTTCAGATAAGGTCTAAACCCCCTGTCATCACAAACATCTCCAATCTGAACAATGCAATCAAAATCCTTAAATCCGATTACGGGCTTTTTACCATGTAAATCTCCAATCACAAGAATCTTCATAACAAAAAAAGTAAAAATAACTATAAAAATCTTTCAAATTGCCAAAAACTAAAACTAACCAGTAGTGAGCATAAATTTATAAAAAAACCAAAACTCTCTTTTTTACAATGGCAATGAGTGGAGACGTAAATAACTACATTGGGGCAATTAAAGCACACGCTTCAACAGTGAAGGAAACACCCTTGGCTGTAAACGGCAGAAGACAAACTGTAATTGACCAACAAAACAAATGTGCTATCTGCCATAAGGAATTAAATCCTTATTACAGCAAGTACCTGATAGAACCGGGATCAAGAAAGGGCAAAGTAATTTGCTCAAATTGTGCAATTCCAATTCAAAAGAGATAGTTATTCAAATAGGGGAAAATTCTGAATAGATTTCACCAGTGAGAGAACTAATTATTAATCTTCTTCTGACCAGTCATAATCTTCTTCATCTTTCTTATCTAGAAATCTCCAAGAACCTTCTTCTTCAAACATTATAATTTTTTTAAGCTGAACATGCATTTAAGTTTATTTGAGAATTAATTTAAGGGTTTAGTCTGTTCATGGTTCTGGGAAATGCAATTGCATCCTTAACATCTTCTAAACCACAAATCCATTTGATAACTCTCTCAGTACCCATACCAAATCCAGCATGAGGTATGCTCCCATATCTACGAGTATCTAAATAATAAGAATAATCTTCAATTTTTTCCCCCTTACTTTTCAAAGTTTTGATTAATTCATTCATATCTGTGTCTCTTTCACTTCCACCCATAATTTCATGATTTCCTTCTGGAGCAAGTAAATCAAAACAGACTGCCACTTTAGGATTTTTAGGATCTCTTGGTTTATAGAACGCCATTGTTTCTTTTGGATAATGTGTCACAAAAACAGGAGTATCATAATCTTCCAATAGTCTCTCTTCTTCCACAGTTCTCAAATCTTTACCCCATTTAATCTTAATATTTTTTTTCTCATCTAATATTTTAAGAGCTTCATCATAGGTTATTCTTGGAAACTTCTTTTTGATAGTAGGTTCTAATTTTTTAATATCTCTTCCGAGAATTTCTAATTCAAGTTTATTATCTTCAATAACCCTTTTGAAAATATGTTTGATTAATCCTTCAGCATATTCCATTAATTCGTCAAGATTTATCCATGCCACTTCCATTTCATGCATCCAAAATTCAGCCAAATGACGAGAAGTTTTAGATTTCTCAGCTCTAAATGTTGGAGCCATCGTATAAATTTTTTCCAATGCAAACATAGCTGCTTCAGCGTACAATTGCCAAGTTTGAGTCATAAAAGCTTTTTTACCAAAATAATTAACTTCAAACAAAGTGGGTCCTTCTTCTGCTCCTCCTGGAATTAAAACAGGAGATTGAAATTCGTAGAAACCAAGACCATGATAGTATTCGTGAATTGCATTAAAAACAGTACTTCTAATCTTTAAAATAGCAGTCATCTTTCTACTTCTCAACCACAGATGTCTTCTATCTCCGAGTAATTCTTCATTCAAATCTTTATTGATAGGATAATCTTCAGCAATTTGGATAATATTTATTTTATCAACAGCAATTTCATAACCTGTTGGAGCCCTCTTATCTTCTTTAATTTCTCCCTCAAGCTCAATAGAACTTTCAATTTTCAGCCCATCAATATCTTTCCATTGTTTTTCAAAATTTTCTTTTTTAAGAACACACTGAATAATATTAGAAGAATCTCTCAGAACAATAAACTTCATAGCATTGCTTCCTCTTTCTCTATAAACCCAACCACGCACAGCTACCTTACCCTTGCCCTTCTTTATTGCATCCTGAACGGAAATAAATTTTGTCATCTTGTATTGAAAAGAAAGATGGATTTTTAATTATTGCTATTAGAATTATTATTCAGTTCTAAACACAAAATTGCTTCCATCGTTTAGCTAATAAAGAAGTATTTATAAAATTATCTAAGGATTTAATCTTTGAGTATCTCTTGGCAAGAAAGTAACTTCTCTAACATTTTTCAAACCCAACATTAACATCAAAAATCTTGTTGGACTAATTGCAAACCCCCCATGAGGAGGGCATCCAAATTTAAAAAAGTTAAGATAATCTTCGATAAGTTTTAAATTAATTTTCTTTTCAATCGCTTGTTCTTTTAAGATATCATGTCTATGTTCTCTTTGAGCTCCAGTTGTAACTTCTGTTCCCTTCCAGATTAAATCAAAACTCTTAGTCAATCCATTTTCATGCCTCATATGATAAAAAGGACGAGCACTCCAAGGATAATCTTTTACAAAAACAAATTCATGCCCAAATTTTTCAGTCACTGCTTCAAAAAGTAATTTCTCTCCTTCTGCATCCAAATCATCTTCAGGACCAGCATATCCTTTCGCTCTTACCATTTTTTGAGCTTCTTCCATAGTAATCTTTGGGAAAGGCAATTTGGGAACAACTATGTCCATATTAAAAACTTGTTTTATTTCATCTCCAAATTCTTTTTTTATTCTTCCAATAAAATAATTTATCCATTCTTCTTCCACCTTCATAACATCTTCATGAGAATTAATGAAAGACATTTCCATATCAATCATAGTAAATTCTGTATCATGTCGCACAGTATGTGATTTATTCGCTCTAAAAACAGGACCTATTTCAAAAATTTTCTCAAATCCTGCAGCCATTGCCATTTGTTTGTAGAACTGAGGAGATTGAGCAAGGTATGCTCTTTTACCAAAATATTCAACACTGAATAATTCAGCTCCAGACTCACTTGGAGCCCCCATAAATTTAGGAGAATAAATTTGGATAAATCCTTTTTTATCCCAATATTCTCTCATGGCCTTTTCCATGAAAGTCCAAATTTTAAAAATAAAAAGATTTTTTGGTTTTCTTAAGTCTAACCATCTATAATCTAATCTTGTACTTAAATCAGTAACTACATCCGCTTTTTCATTAACATGAATCGGAAGCTTTTCTGCCTTGCTTATAATCTTTAAATCGCTAACTTCAACTTCAACATCTTTTCTACTAATTTCTGCTTTAACATTTGCCTCTTTTACTTTACCCTTTATCTCAACAACAGATTCTAGGGATAATTCAGAAAAAATCTTGTGCAATTTTTCATCTTTGATAATACATTGAACAATACCAGAAACATCTCTAATTAAGAGAAATTTAAATTTAGCCAAATCTCTAATTTCATAAACCCAACCTTTGATTAAAGATTCTTTCCCAGCACTTAATTCAGAGACATAAGTTCTTTGCATTAAATGGAAAGAAAAACAATATTTTTAAGAGTTTCTATTTAACAAACTTCTTAATAATTTCAGTAGCCTCTCCACCAGAAATTTGACCCCTAAATTCCTTCATGACTAATCCCATATAAGCATTAACACTTAATCCAGGTTTTTCTTTAATTAGATTCATAATTTTCTCTTCAAGTTCTCCAGTTTCCTTTTTCTCCAGCTTAATTGCATCTTTAATGTCCTTACCTTCTAAAACAAGTTCAAGAACATGCTTAATATCTTGCTCATGCAATTGAGATTTATTCACCCTGTCGAGTATAAATCCAATTAATTCTAGATCCAAAATTTTCTCAATCTCTTCTAAACTCTTTTTTGATTTTGCCGCAAGATCTTTTGGATAAACAAGTAAAAGTCTCCCCACAAGACGTGCATTACCATGAACTTCAAAGAGTCCTTTAAAATCATCAAATTTATTTGATTTAAATAAAACCTTAATCAATTCTTCTTCCAGCCCATGTCTTCTCAGATATTCTTCAACTTCACTTTTTAATTGAGGAAGATTTGCTCTTATTTCATCCAGAACATCCTTAGAAATTTTTAGAAGTTCTAAATCTGTTTCAGGGTACATTCTATCCGCACCGGGCATCGGTCTTAAAAATTCAGTTGTTCCATCTTCAAGACAACCTCGCACTTCAGAATTATTTTTTTCTCCTTTATCCAAGAATATTTTCTGTCTAATCACTTCAAGCTCAACACATTTTTCCATAATTTTAGGTTCTTGAAAACCTTTAATTTCAACCCTATTTGAATCTTTAATAGAAATATTCAAATCTTGTCTAATAGTACCAATTCCTCTACGAACTTTGCAACTTCTAAGAATATCACCTATCTTCAAAGCAGCTTCCTTAACATGCTTAGCATTTTTTAAATCTGGTTTAGTAGAAATTTCTACAAGAGGCAATCCTAATCTGTCCAATTTGTAAATCTCTTTCCCATCCCTTGTTCCATTTGGCCTAGCTGAATCTTCTTCAAGATATACTGAATCAATTCCGACCTTACCCTGTTCTGTCTCAATAGATCCATCACAGGCAATCATAACGGTTCTCTGAAATCCAGAAGTATTAGACCCATTAATAACTGTTTTTCTCATAATTTGAGAAATAGGAAGAATTCTACAATTTAGAAGCATAGCAATCTGTAATGCTATTTTTAAAGCTTCAATATTAATTTCGTGGGGCGGTTCTTCATCAAGTTCAACAAGACAAGTTGTATCATAACCCTGATAAATAAATTCCTTATTCAAAGCAGATTGATATTTTGCAGCAATGTCCACTTCTCCACTTTCACCTGCAACAGCATGCAATTTTCTTTTAACTTCAAAATCAGCTTCATCATTTCTCAGAACGCTTGGGCATTTACAAAAAAGTTTATGCGAATCCAATTGCTGATGAATTTCAAGACCTGCCTTGAACCCAATTTTTTCATAGTCTACCATAAACTAATCAGAGAATAGGGATTTATTAAATTATTCAATCTGCAAAACATTTATAATAAAAAATAACCTAAACATTCCATGAAGAAAGAGGAAAGAAAAAAAGAAGAAAAAAATAATCATCCTTTATTAGTAAAACCTTCAAAGTTTGGACAAAGAGCTGCAGATAAATTAACCGCCTGGGTTGGAAGTTGGACGTTCATAATATTTTTTCTAAGCGTTTTAGTAGTTTGGATAATTTTGAATAGTTATTATCTGCTTCTTGCTAATAATTGGGATCCCTATCCATTTATTTTACTTAATCTAGTCTTGTCATGTGTAGCTGCCATTCAAGCACCAATTATTTTAATGAGTCAAAATAGAGAATCTCAAAAAGATAGACAAAGAGCAGAATATGATTATGCTGTTAATCGAAAGGCTGAAAAAGAAATCGAAGACATAAAAGAACAGTTAACAAGAATTGAAAAAAGATTAAGATAAAATTATTCTTCTTCTAATCTTTCACTAATTTCCCAAGCAAAATTTTCAAGCATTTTTTCTCTTACAGTTTCAATATTTTTTGCCCAGTCTTTATGCCCTAAAACCCAACCAAGTTTAACTAGAGCAACTTCACTCAGCATATCTTCCAAATAAACAATTCCTGTTTCAAGAAGTTCTCTTCCAGTAACATAAACTTTAGGATTTAATCTTCCATTAATAGTTTGGGCAGCCGCACATACAATCAAGCCTTTTTTTTGAACTTCTTTTAATTTTTTAATCCAACTTAATCGAGCACCAGAAACAGCAACCTGACCAAGTCCCATCATTTCAATAACAATGCCCTTGTATCCTTTTTCAGAATAATAATCTAAAATATCTGGACTTTGTCCAGGATAAAATTTAACCAACGCAACTTTTTCTTCGAATTTATCATCAACAAAAGGTTTTTTCTTTTCATCTCTAGGATTGTATTCAGAAACAAGAACTATTTTATCTTTATACAACTTAGCAAATGGTTTTCTATTAACTGGCTTAAATGCATCTCTTCGAGAGCTATGTAACTTTCTAACCTTTGTTCCAGCCAGAGCATAACAAAAATCATCTTCAGAATTTGCATGACCAACAATCATAACTTCCGCAATATCAGAAATAGCTGCAATAGCTGCACATTCTAAATTCAATTCTGCATCAGAACTTGCTCTATCAATACTTCTTTGAGAAAAAGTAAAAACAACAGGTTTATTCAAATTTCTTAAAAACAAACTTAGTGCAGCCGAACTATAATGAAGACTATCTGTCCCTTGAGTAATAATTATTCCTTTAATTGTTCCATCAAGAAGATATTTTTCACAAACATTTGCAATTTTCTGCCAATCTTTATAATCCATATTTTCAGAACCTTTCATAAAAGGCACTTCTACTTTTGAGATATTAACTTTCTCGAAAAGCTCAGGATAATATTTGAATAAATCTTCTGGACTTTCAACAAAATCCACCCCCCCCTTACCAGGATTTAAACGAGAAGCAATTGTTCCTCCAAGAATAATCAGAGCAACATTTGGTTTAGTTTTATCCTGTTTAATATCAAATTTATTTTTGGTTTCTTTAGCTTTTTCAATACTTTTGATTTTCACAATATCTTTCTTATTAAACCCAATATTATATCCATTATCTAATTTTAAAAGACATATTCCCACTTCAGGACTTTCAAGTAAAACTCCTTCATAGATTGTTTTACCCAAATGAACTTCAACATAATCTCCAAACTTTGCTTCTTCCATTATTTATCCAAGAAATGTGAAGTTAAAAATATTTGTAATGAGCCTACTAGGATTCGAACCTAGATCAACGGGGCCGAAACCCGGTATTCTATCCATTGAACTATAGGCCCATATTTCTTCTATGGGGATTATATTTATATAACTTAATGTTTTAAAACCTTTATGAAGAGGAATCATAAAATTATCCTGGGAGGATTTGGAACAGTTGTCCTAATTTTTATGATAGTTACAACTATTCTTCTCAATAGCCTGATAATAAAACAGCAAGTTAATCAAAATCAATTAACCCAAGAAATAGCAAGAGTAGATCAAGAGAATCAAGACAAGATAAATGAAATGGCAATTTCTATGATTAACTCAAATCAAAATGTAAAGAATCAGTTATCTTCTGTGAATCAAGAGATAACCTTTCTTAAAGCTTCAACTGCAGAAGATTTTTCAGGAATAATTCAAGATTCAATAAAATCAGTTGTAACAATAAGAACCTTAGAATCCCAAGGAACAGGATTTATAATAACAAACGATGGATACATTGTAACAAACGCACATGTAATTACAGATTCGCAAGGGCAAATACAGAAAGTAATTCAAGCTATAACTAAAAATAATGAGATAAAAGCAGTAGAGTTTATTGGTGCAAACCAAGATATGGATTTAGCGTTACTAAAAATAACTGGAAGCTATGATTCTTTAATTCTAGATGATTCGGACAAAGTTCAGGTAGGAGAGAAGGTAATTGCCATAGGAAATCCTCAAGGGTTCCAATTTTCAGTTACCGATGGAATAGTTTCTGCAATTCATAGACCTAGTGAAAATGGAAATCAATATATCCAGACAAATGCAGAATTAAACCCCGGAAATTCTGGAGGCCCATTAATTAACACTCAGGGAAAGGTTATTGGAATAAATAATTTTAAAATTGCGGAGACAGAAGGAATGGGATTTGCATTAGAATCTAATTACATAAAATTAGGGGTAAATGGATTAAGTAATCTATTCCTGAATCAAACCTTAATTTAATAAACCCTTTTTTATTATTAAAATCATGGAAACAAAATCAAGCCAAGGATTATCTGTTAAGAAATCAGAGGATTTCAGTAAATGGTTTTCAGAAATAATTGAAAAATCAGATATTGTAGATTTAAGATTAGACATCAAAGGGTTTATGGTTTTTTGCCCCTGGGGTGCAACAATCCTAGAAAGAATCTTCAGATTATTTTCAGATGAACTAGAAAGAAAAGGACATAAACAAACATTTATGCCAACAGTAATACCCGAAGAAAATTTGAAAAAAGAATCAAGTCACATAGCAGGATTCACTCCAGAAGTATTTTGGTTAAAAGAGATTAACAAAGAAAAATTAGCACTAAGACCAACAAGTGAAACACTCTATACTCCAATGTTTAAACTTTGGGTGAGGAGTCATAGAGACATACCCCTAAAACTCTACCAAAGAGGCTCTGTATTCAGATTGGATACCAAGGCCACAAGACCACTAATAAGAACACGAGAAATTTTATGGATTGAAGCTCATGATGCTTTTGCAACAAAAGCCCAAGCAGAAGCTCAGGTACAAGAAGATATTCAAATAACAGAAGAGATCATGCATAAAAAATTAGGAATTCCATTTCTACCAATGAAAAGACCTTCCTGGGATAAATTTGCTGGGGCAGAATACACAATTGGTTCAGATGTTATGATGCCAGATGGTAAACTGATCCAACAACCTTCAACACATTTAATGGGACAAAAATTTTCAAAAGCATTTAATGCCACATTCAAGAATGAAAAAGGGAAAGAAGAATTTTTATGGACCACTGCCTACGGTCCAGCAATGTCAAGGATATTAGCTTCAGTTATTGCAATGCACGGAGATGACAAGGGGCTTGTTCTTCCATCATCGGTTTCTCCAGTTTCAATTGTAATTGTTCCTATCTTAAGAAAAGAAAATAAAGAATTAGTAATAAAAGAAGCCAATAAGATAAAAGAAAAAATTCAAGAATTAGGATTGAAAGTAGAATTAGATATTTCGGAAAAAAGCCCAGGAGAAAAATTCCACATTTGGGAATTAAGGGGAGTTCCAATAAGACTAGAAATTGGAGAAAATGAACTAAAAGCAAAAGAATTAACTCTTTCACTTAGAACTTCTGATAAAAAAGAAAAAATAAAAATTTCTGAATTAAAGAAACTCCACACAATAATAGATAAGTATGATCAAGATTTAGTTAAAAAAGCCGATAATAGTTTGAAAGGGAAAATATTGGATGCAAAAAATAAAAAAGAAGTTTTAGAAATTCTAGACAAGGGTTGCATTGCAAGAGTAAATTTCTGCTCGACAGATGAACAAGGAGCAAAATGTGCAGGCATTGTAGAAAAAGAAATGAACGCAGAAGTTAGAGGAACAATGGCAAACAAAAAAGAATCTGCATCTGGAAATTGCCTAATTTGTGGAAAAAAAGCAAGCGAGATTATCTACATTGGAAGAAGCTACTAATTATAAATGCAAAGCTTCCGCCTAAATAAAACATCTTCTTTAGAAATTAGCTAGCTAATCTTCAAATTTACCTAGAGCATTAAGTTCATCTTCCCATTGAAGGGTTTTTGCCAATAACAAACCTAATTCTCTTTCAACTACTTTTTTTTCCATTTCTTTCATTTCCGTTTTTGCCATTTTATAGCAATTCAGAAATTCTTGCTCACCCGATTAAATCTATAGAAGTATTGACTTAATTCAGGTTTGTAAGAGCTCTGAATTAAATCACTTATATTTAATTGGAGTAATAACCAGATCTCTGAACTTCTTATTCATATTCCAGGAAATAGTTTTACTACTCATAGTATTATGTAGAATCTCATATTTTTAAGCGTTGCTATTCTGCAACAATTTTAAGTTTACTAATAAAATCATCTAAGCTAGAAGAATCTATTTGACACCCCGCAGCATCTTCATGCCCCCCGCCCTTAGAATTTTCAAAATTCTGCAATACTTTTAAAACAAGATTACGAACACCTTTTCCTCGAAGAGAAAGATTAACTCTACTACCTTTCAAATAAGCGACGACAATAATCTTATCTGGATAATGATAGATTAGTCTATTTGCAATATCTGCACTCATACTTGTTTCTCCAGAATATCTGAACAAGAAAACTTTTTCTTCACTAATTTCTCTTTTAGCTTTTTCCAAAAGTTTTTTTAATTTTTCGTCTAATTCTCTAAATCTTTCCTTGAAAATGCTATTTTCCTTGCTATCTTCCAAAATCTCATAAGGAGATTTAACCTTAGATAAAAATTTAATCATCTTAATCACATTACTAGTTCTATCCTTTAAACCAGCACCAAGAATTTGAGATAGCTTTCCTATTTCAGAAGAATAAAAAATTTCAAATGCATCTCTACTCTGAATTCCAAGATTAGGATATTCTTTTAAAAAATCAGGATAAAATTCAGGAAATGATCTATCTGCAACAGAACCAGCAACAGCCAGCCAAGCGTCTTTTTTATTTTTAACAACGGAATAAACTAAACTACAAGTTGGTTCATTTATTTTTTTATCTTTAATTGGATTATAATATTTAATAAAAGAGGGAATTTTTGAAAAGTCTATATCATGATGATCAATCCAGACAACAGGAAGATTAGTCTTTTCTAATTCAGAAAAAAATTCAGGAGATATTTCTGGTTGGTCTAGAATAAAGATACAATCAGGATTAAACTCGCTAATTCTTTGAGCATATTCTTCTTCCATGGGAGAAGTCTTAACCGCAATTCCTATTCCTCGTTCATAATATCTTCTAAAAAGCAAATAGCTTATTAGTCCATCTTGATCATTATCAAAGAAAAAAAGAGGATTTGTAGAAGTTTCAAGAATTTCCCTAATTTCCTTAATTTCTTGTTCTTTAAGCATTTTAAATTCTTTTTCCTAAATTCAATTTCTCACGTAGACTATAAATTTCTTCTCTAAAAAAAGCAACCATTGCTTCATTGTCTAATATTTCAAGAAGATCTTTATCTCTTGCAACAAGAATATTATCAAGACTTTTAAAATTACCTATTAGCGAATCCACATATCTATCTAATAAATTTGTTTTATGTAAAATTCTCCAGCCAGTAGGAGAAATTTTTTTATCATGCAATTCTTCGAATAACAATCTTGGAATATTCAATGGATCTAATAGGAAATCAAAATCCATTTTTTCCAACATGGTTAAAGCAGATGAGTTGGCTCCGAAATAATCCCTAAGAATCATCTCTTCCTCTTCGTAGATATTTCCAATTAATTCTTTTAATCTCATGCTTACAATAATTCCTTCTTTTCCAAGTTCAACAAGATATCTATCTACTACTCCAACAATTCTTTTAATAATTTCAATACGTTGCAAAACTCCAGAAACATCTTTTACAGTAACATTTCTTTTAAGTTCAGACATATTAAGATTATCTACTAGCTCATTCAAAACTTCTTTTTGTTTTTCCAAAATCTGTAAGGTTTCTGTTGCTCTACGAAGAATTTCAGAACTAATTTCAAGCTGATGGTGAGTCTCTCCATAATAAATTGAAATTTTATTTTTTCTTTCAGAAACTGCAATCACAAGAGTTTTAGCCTGCTTAGCCGTTCTCTCCGCAGCCTTATGACGAGTACCTGTTTCTTTAGTATGAATACTTGGATCCGGAATCATAAGAGCATTGGCTAATAAAATTTGTTTTCCATCCTTAGACAAAACAATCGCTCCATCCATTTTGCACAGTTCAACTAATTTTTGCGAACTAAATTTAGCATTGATTTTAAATCCACCTTCAGTCATAGTTTCAAAATTTCCATTGTCAAAAGCGATTAGAGCTCCCATCCTTGCTCTAAGTAAATCATCCAAAGCTGTTCTAAGAGAAGTACCTGGAGCAACCATCCTAAGAACATCTAAAAAATCTTTTTCAAAATTTCCTTCAGAAGGCAATCCTCCATTAAGTGGAAGCAACACCCCTTCATCAACAAATTCAACTAAATCATCCATTTTCAACCCCTATATAAAAAAACTAATGCTCAGAAGTATATATAAATATTTGTGAACTATTTTGAGAATAAATTTTAAATTTTTATTTCTTTTTAGCAAAACTTCTAGCCACAATCAAGGGAAAAAGAATGGATGCATCTCCATAGACTTTCACTCTTTTAGCATCAACAGCTATTTTTCCCCAGGATACAGCTTCCTCAGGCAATGCTCCAGAATCAGAACCGTCAAATTCAGGAGAACTATTAATATAAACAGCATAATCTGCTCCATTCCTAAACATATTAGCATTACATATGTGGTGTTTAATAATTCCAGAACCTAATATAATAATACCAGTTTTTTCTTTTCCAAGAGTTGAATTATTCATTTCCCATATGTCTTCAGCAATATCTACCTTAAAATCAGGATGACTTGATTTAAAAAAATAAATCATATCTCCTAAACTTCCATCGGTAAGAGCTGGACAAAATACTGGAATTTGATTCTTCCAGCACCAATAATAAATAGAATTTGGGTTATTTATTTTTTCCCCAAGTTTCCAAATAAGTTTGCTAGGACTAACAACTTCTCCAGTTTTCTTTTGCTCTGAATAAAATTCTTCTAAAATTGGAATGATGAAATCTTCAAAATCACAATACCTTGAGTTTGGAATAAAAATATTTCCTGCACGATTAATTCCTTTCTCTCGAAGTTCCGCACCTTTTGCTCTAAAATCTCCGACCTTAAATTTTCCAAGACATTTAATTATATCCTCTTCAATTCCTCCAGCAGTTGTTACTATTACACCTACTTTTTTATGCTCAGCAAGATATCGAATTATATCCCTAACACCAGAGGTAACCATATTTGAAGTATAACCAAGATAAATGAACGCTTTTTCGCTAATCATTTCATTAATAATATCAATAGAATAACTAAGTTGAGTGGCCTGAATTCCAGTTGTTTTAAAACTATCAATAAGTTCTTCCCAATTCACACCATCATTAAAATCATATCCTCGAATATCTAAACCTCCAGCTTCTTCTGATCTTCTAAGTATGTTTTTTCTTGCAATATTGGTCTTTTCTTCCTTTTTCATATAAATCCCACAAAAAGTCAATATTTAAGCTTTACCACAACAATCTTTTTAAAACCTAAAAGCTCATAAAACTCATGAATAAATGGTTAAAGATTATAATCGGGTTAATTGTTCTAACAGGGACAATTTTATTAGTATTTCCTAACATGCCAATGGAATCATGGGGAAAGGCCGCTTTGACTTTAGTTAAAGGTGGAATTACTCTTCTAGCAATATTTGTTGGATTAATTTTAATAGTTCTTGGTATCATGGATTTGAAAAATTAATTACTTAACTAAAAAATTACCCTCTTAGCTCAACACAATCAATAAACCTTCAATAATTGCTGCAATAATTAACAAAGGTAAGATAACAAGCACAAATACTCTTAATGATTCTACAAAATTTTTCTTTAAGATTTTCCATCTATTCTTCTTTTCAGAGACAAAAGTTCCCAATTTCATTCCCAAACCCAATGCAATAAATATTGCTGGTAATTCAAATATTCCATGAGGCAATATTCTCCACAGTGAACCAACACCCTCCTGGGCAATAGCCAATCTAGCAGCAAAACCTAAAACAAATCCATTGCCAAATAGATTAATAAGAGGAAATATTCCAATAAAAATACCCAAAATCATTCCTAAGAAAGAAGCTTGTAAATTATTAAAAAAGATAAACGAGACCATTTGCCCCCCAGTATAATCTTTGGTTTTATCTACTAGCTCCTTGAAATAATTTAGAATTTGATTTGAAATTTCTACTGGGAGATTAACAAAAAGACCAAGGAGAGCAAAGGCGAAAAATATCAAAATCCCGAGGTAGATAAAATTTTTTGATATTTTTATAAATTTAAAACATTTGGAATAATCTTCCCTAAGCTCTTTAAAAAAATCCCTCTTCATACTTCCTTAACTAAATCTTTGATTAATATATTTAACTTTTTTTGGAAATCTTTTTTTCAAAATAAATCCATAAACCAATCCCACAAGCAAACCTCCAAGATGAGCAGTATTTCCAATCGGAAGAGGGATAAATAACCCAATCACAATCAGTGGAACAATTGCCACAATCGGGATAATCGCAAAGTCCATATTTATTGGTAATGCTAATTTTACTAATCTAGGATTAAAGGATAACATGAAGAATAGCGAAAGAATAATATAAATATTAATTAAAAACCCAAAGACAGTAATAAGAGATGAATTTGGCAATGTTGTACTCAAAACTGCATAGAGTATTATTCCAACTAAAGGTCCTGCAATCAAAGAAACTTTGTTTTTAGGAGTTAAAACTGCAAGTAATCCTAAGAGAGAAAAGATTGCACCAGAAGCCCCAAGAGCAAAGCCCTGAGGATTAGAAAAAATTCTTTCCAGAATAATTCCACTACCAAAAAAGTAAGAAAGCGTAGCATAAAAGAGACCTGCCAAAATTCCAGCAATCATATACAACCAGAAAAATCTTTTTTTTCCAATCAATTTTTCAACAAATTTTCCAATAAAAAATAAAGAAAACATGTTTGCAAGCAAATGCCAAATCTCTTGATGAGCAAACATACTTGTCAATAGAGTCCAAAAATAATATTTAGTAAATAGAAGAGATGGATTCAGAGCAACATATTCAAAGGAAAAAATATTTGCTAAGATTAGCAATTTAATAAGGATAAAAAAGAAAACATTTAGTGAAATTAATTGCCAGGTTACAGACCAATCTAAAAAGAATCTATTCTTTCTTCGATTAGCAAGATTATATTGAATCTCCATCTTTAATTATTTCTTCTTTAAAATCTTCTTAGAAGATTTTTTTAAAGAACTTTTCTTAGAAACACTCATTTTTTTAGAAGAAGTTTTAGTAGGTTTTTTTGTCTCTTTCTTTTTATTTTCTACTTTTTTATTTACTAACTTCTTCGGAGAAGAGCTAGTCTTTTTATCCCGAGTAGCCTTACGCTTTGCCGCAGCATCTACACGTTTTTGTTCTTTTTCTTTAATTTCTTTTTTAATTTCTTTGCCTTTCCTCTTCTCAGCAAAAACATATTCTTTACTTAATTCAATTTCAACTTGAGCTAATTTTTCTTGAATTTTTTCTTTGGTCTTAGCCAACTCTTTTATATGTTTAGAATCATCCTTACTAGAAAATATTTGCCCGCATTCATCACAGGTAAAATCTTTTAACAAAGATTCTTCTTCAGTATATTCCAACCCACAGGATTCACACGCATAGAAAACTTTCTTATGCCTATCAGACATTTCTTTATCTAATTCTTCAAGTCTCTTTACCAAAAGATCTTTCAAGAAAAGCAAGCATTTCATAACTTCAAATCTCCAGTAGTAAGTATACCATCCTTTTTTCTTATCCTTCTTTCTTATTGAAGAGATAATTCCAAAATCAGAAAGTTTGTAAAGAATATTTCTTGTTTGATTAATTGTCAAATCCAATTTTTTAGCTAGGACAAACTCATTAACATGTTTTTTGTTATTTAATAAATCTGCAATGGGTTCTGCTTGCTTTCCAACAGTAATCACAACGATTTCCTTTAAAAATTGGTCTAACATGGGGAATAAAAAATAAAGGCAAATAAATACCTTTCGGTTTTGAAAAAACCATCATTTTTTCAAAATTAGTGAAATAATCCTTGATAAAAA
>CAIKWG010000046.1 GCA_903831045.1 uncultured archaeon
CGATCAAAGAAAAATGTTAGGATAACCCCCCTTATTTACAAATCTAATCTTTCAAATAATAGTATTAAACCCTATATTACGGAATTGGTTGAAAAAGGATTAATAATAAAATCACAGGAAGATAAGGATAATTTCTTTAATATTACAAAAAAAGGCCTTGAATTTCTTGAAGAATTTAATCAAATCAAGATATTCTCCGATGCCTATGGATTATCTTAAAAATTTCAAATTTAATAGATAAAAACTTCTTCTATATGTTTCTTTTTTAAAATCTTAGTTATTTTATGAGCTAGTTCTAGAGAAGGATTATACTTTCCTTGTTCTAGAGAAATTATAGTTTGCCTAGTTACTCCTACTAGATTTGCCAATTCTTCTTGAGTAATTCCTAGCTTATTTCTTAGAAAAGTAATTTTTGTTTTCATTTTTTTCTATTTGAATAATACCTAAACAAAATAGAATAGGTTAACATCATTGCACATTCAATAAATAGAAGGATATTTCCAATGAGTAAATATTGAGGAGAAATATTTTTTAGAGAAACTAATACTATTCCTGCAACTGTGATTAACATTGCGAAAGTTACCATTGTAATTCTTGAAGCTTTTCCTGAAATAGCATTAACTCTTTCATCTGTGAGTACAGTATTAACATTCTTCTTTAGCAAGATCATTATTACCACTGCTGCTAAAAGAAAAACAAGTGCTAGAACAAAATTTCCTATCGCAACAAAAATACTCATGGCGATTGCTAATACAATTGTCATTAGAATTCTATAGATTCTGTATTGTTTATAATTTATTTTCTTCATGTAAAAAATATATTACATTAACTATTTAAATCTTTCGGTAAATGTAAAATATATGTTACATCTACTTTATGGAGAATTTGATTTAATATCCTCCAAAATGAGAATATCTTTTTTCTGGTCTTAGTCTTTCCCTACATTCTTTAGAATTTCTAAAATGCTCAGTATATTCCGGTTCATCTCGGAATAATTCTCTTCCTCCTCCAGAATATAGAAAAATTCCCTCAGGCTTTAGTATATGTTTAATCTGAGGAAGCAAAATAGCTTTCAAATTTTTTGCTGTTTCATCTGTTGCATCTCTAACATCTTTTCCGGTTGTTCTTTTTTCAAGTTCTGGTGAATTAAACAACATTGAAGCATGAACTAGGTCAAAGGAATTGTGTTCGAAATTATTTACCAAGGTATTTTCTTCAAGAAGATTTAATTCTTTATGAGGAAAAACTTCCTTAGACAAATTTCCACAATCTACTCCTGTTATTCGTATTTTCCAACGCTCGTCTAGGGGCAGGCTGTGATAGTATAGTGCTCTGCAAAGCCAGGGTTCAAAGAAATCCTCATATCTCTGAGATTCAATAGTATTTCCTACTGCACCACAGCCCAAATCTAATATTCTTTTACCATAGGGTTCATATTCTAAAGAGGCAAAAAGTTGTCTCCAATCTTTTTGCACTCTGGCCCTAATCACATTTAATTCGGAAACCTTCTGAAGGCTTCTAAAACAATGGTTGCCATCTATAACTTCCTCTAGTATTTTGTTGGATTTGCTTATTCCTTCCAATACTCCTTCAACTTCATCTTGATGTATAATCTTCATCAAAGGGGAATTTTTGGAGGATATTTAAAAGTTTTGATTGAGAAAAACTTCCCAGTCATTCTTTTATTCATAGTTAAATATTTCCTAGCTAGAACTTTATCTCCGAAAATTGTTCAAACAGCTAGAAGAAGCTGAAGCAGACATCAATTTGCATATTGCTTCCGCCTTTGCTTCGTCAGAATTCATAAATATATCTGCATTTCTTCTTAGACACTCATCTTTCTTTAAGGTTAAAATATCACATAGACCTACTGAAAAATCATAATTCTGCAAAATAACTGAATCAAAAGAAAACCAAACATTCCAATAACAATCTGATATTTGCACATCATCTCCTAATTTTTTACAAACTTCAGCTGCTTGTTTAGGATCAACTGCGCTTAATGCTCTTGCAAAATTATTATAACAGTTGCTTTTCATTGTTAGTGAGGATAAACTACAAACTTCTTCCGCGATAGTTGGATTTGCCTGAATTAATTCTGGTGAGCCCATAAAATTGTTTAAACACTCGTTTTTCATGTTTACATCGGATATGTTTTTGCATATTTCAAGACTTTTTGATGGATCTATTTCCCAAAGCTCTCCAGCAATTCCCTTATAACAATCATCCTTATCCCTACTTGTTCCAGCATCGCACATTGAGAGTCGAGTATCAATACTCAAATCTTTCGTGTTAGGATCTATCTTCCAATAACAATCTCTTTTAAAATTATCATCATTAGTTATCTCATTGCATAGCTCTAACAATTTAGTTGGATTTTCCTCCTTATTTGCCAAATCTCCAACACACTTATTTTTAAATCCTTCATCAGAAATAGCTAAACATGCTAGAACAGAAGCATCCGTATTATTTATGTATAAAACTTGCGCGACATTATAATAACATTCGTCTATTTTATCTAATGGTGAATTTTTACAAAAATCCATTGCCCCTTTTGAATTTTTTAAAATATCTTCATTTGAGAACTCTTTAGGTCTAACAAAAAGGAAGATTGCAACAATTGCAATGATCACAACCAAAATCAAAACCACAACTAGAATAGTTGAAAATGGCGACCTCTTTTTCATTATTTATATAGTTATAAAGATTATTTAAATCTGCCTTTAATTAATTAAATTCAAAAATTAGAAGATTCAACGCCCCATCAGAATAAGCAAACTATTTTTAATAACCTATTTAAATTAAAAATAGATAGTATATCAATGACAAACTTCCAATATCTTCTCGCTCCAATGGAAGATTTTACTGACAATGCATTTAGAACATTATGTTATAGGCATGGAGCTGACATGACATTTACTGAACTTTTGAGAATTGAAGCCTTGGCAAATAATGTTGAAAATATCTGGTCTAGAATAGAAAAAAAAGACAATACTCCTGTGATTGTTCAATTATTAGGTTCTTCAGAAAAAGATTTAGAAAAATTTCTTAAGATGTTCAAACCTTCTGAAGGGTTTAAAGGATTTAATCTTAATCTGGGGTGCCCCGATCCTCAATCGGTTAGTCTTGGATATGGATGTGCTATGATTAAAAATTTTTCAAAAGTAAAAAGAATGGTTGATATGATAAAAAATCAAGGGTATCCCTGCAGTATAAAGATGAGGCTTGGAAAAGATGCAAAGGAAAAAGAGAAAAAGTTTTATCTAAATACTATAAACGAAGTTGATGCTGATTTTTTTATAATTCATGCAAGACATGGAAAAGAAAATTATAGCACAAAACCGGATTATAGCATATTTAAGGAGTGCTGTAATACTGGAAAAATAATAATTGCAAATGGAGATATTGATTCTAAAGAAAAAGTTGAAATGTTAAAATCATATGGAGTAAAAGGCGTAATGATTGGAAGAGCTGCAATTAATAACCCTCAAATTTTTAATTCTCTTAAGGGTAATAAAGTAATTTCTTCAGAAAAAATAAAAAAAGAATATAACGAATTGGCTAAAGAATATAATGCTCCTTTTAGATATAGAAAGAACATTACGAAAAGAATGTTATTCCAATGATTGAAAATTTAGACAAAAAGTAGATACGCCCCAGCCGGGAGTCGAACCCGGATATCTTGCGCGACAGGCAAGTGTCTTAGCCGTTGGACAACTGAGGCATAATTAAAGATGCCCAATTTTGTTTTTAAAACTTGCTATAAGCAGGTTTTATTAGGAGTTTTGCGAGATAATAAAAGATATAAACTCTCCCTTCTAATTAAGATTATGACTAAACCCACTGTTTTATCTATTAAGAGAGAAGACAAAAGAACAGAGATTAAATTCAAAAAAGATGCGGATTTTATTAACCTATACCTAGACATAATAGATTTTTTAAAAATAGACTTTGATTATCAGGATTATTCTCGCCAGGGAACAAAAAAAGAGGCAATTAAAAAATTACTCTCAGAAGAAGATGAATTACATTGTTACAAGTCTAATTTTACCCTTGAAATATTCTTTGGACATAAAAAAGCATTAGTAATATTTGAATCAGATAAAAAGCTTCAGCAAAAATTTATTGATAAAGTAATATCCAAATCTAAATTCCTTAGATGGAAAAAGATTTAACTTCCCATCTTTTTTCCAAACTTCTTGATAGTATTGCCTATTTCTCGAACAACCTTTCTATCGAAAATGTCTGGAATAATATAATTTTCGTTCAAAGATTCTCCAACTATTTTTGCTAGTGTTTCGGCAATTTTTATCTTTAAATCTTCTGTAATATCTTTAATGCCATTGTCAAGAGCTCCACGGAATACGCCGGGAAAAACCAAAGCATTATTCATTTGATTTGAAAAGTCTGAACGTCCGGTAGCAATTATTCTGACTCCTGCATTTCTTGCAGGAATTGGCATAATCTCAGGATTAGGATTGGCTAGAGCGAATACAATGGGATTAACTGCCATTGATTTAATCATTTCTTCTTTTAGTAAATCTGCCTTAGAAACTCCAATAAAAACATCAGCACCAACAATTGCTTCCTTTAATGACCCTGTTGCAGTTGTTAGAGAAGCAAATTCTTGCTTGTATTTGTTCAGGTCTGTTCTTGAGGAATTAATTACCCCCTTACTATCAACCATAGTAATATTCTTGAATCCATATTTGAATATTAATTTTCCAATTGCTATTCCTGCTGCACCTGCACCATTAATTATTATCTTTACATCTTTTGTTTTTTTTACAATTTTTATGGAATTAATCAATCCTGCTAAAACTACAATAGCTGTTCCATGCTGATCATCATGGAAAACGGGGATATCCAATTCCTTATTTAGTCTTTCTTCAATTTCAAAACATCTTGGAGCAGAAATATCTTCAAGATTAATTCCCCCAAATCCTTTTGAAACTAATTTAACTGTTTTTATGATTTCTTCGACATCTTTTGAATTGATTAAAATAGGATATGCATCTACCTCTCCAAGTTCCTTGAATAAAATTGATTTTCCTTCCATTACAGGTAGTGCTGCTTCAACGCCCACATCCCCCAGGCCTAAAACTGCAGTTCCATCGGTAACTATTGCTACGCTATTTCCTCTTGCAGTATAAAGATTAATTTTTTCTGGATGTTCTGCTATTGCTTTAGAAATTTCAGCCACTCCAGGAGTATAGGCTAAAGAAAGATCTTCTTTATCTCTCAGTTTTACTTTACTAATTATCTCAATTTTTCCTCTATGCTTTTCATGTAGTTTGAATGTTTCTTTTTTAATGTCCATATTATGAAAATCACAGTCCTCTTTATTAATGCTCTTTAGAACTGGAGAAAAATAACAACTTTTTCCGTTTATAAAATTTATCTATACCTATCGTATAATCCTCTAGAGTAACCAGAACCTTTGGTTGGAGAGTAATCATCATCTTTTAAATTAGAAAGGCCATCAATATAATCTTCTCCATCGTCATCATCCCCGTCATCTCCTCCTTCAGGAAACAAAGGATATTCTTCTGGAAATTCTTCTGGAACTTCTGGTACAATTGGAGTTTCCTCTGGAAGTTTTCCTTTTTTTTCTGTTAAGTTTAGCTTATTTTTGAGTGTTTTCATAACTTTAGCATAAATTAGCTGTTTATAATTATTTATTTATTACAGTGAACACAACAATCCTTAAATATGGGAAAAAAATCTAAACTAAATGGTGAAGTTAACTCTTGTAAAATTAATTAGAGGCATTGAAGACTACGAACAGTCTGCTTTGAGATCAAGTCTTTATTATCCTTCTGGATTCGATGGAGTGCAAAGAACCTATGCAGAGATGTCTTCAGATTCAAAATTAGGGGAATTTGTTTATTGTAAAAAAGAAGACAGTCTTAGACTTATGAGAAAACCAGAACATTCTAAGGAAAGAACATGCACTCGTTGTAATACTAATGAAAAAGAATTAATTCCTGTTTCAATAGAAGATATGTCTGAGCTGATAAAATATTTTGGAAAAAATAATCTTATTAGGATGATTAATATGATTAACCATTGGCCACTAGAGGGTAGTTTTGCCTATAAAAATCCTGTTTACCTTTATCTTCCAGAACATAAAAACTTAGAAAAATTGTTTATAGAATGGAATAATTTATCTGAAATAGACCAGTTTGATGAAGTTATGGACCTCAGAAATTATCAAAGAAAAAGAAAAGAAATTTTAGTTCAAGAAAGTGAATTTTTAAAATATATTCGTAAGGAATTAAGCGATTTGGAAAAAGGATTATAGATATTTCACAAACTTGTTCTGCTTATCTACTAGAATAATTCTTGGTTTTATTGGTTCATCATCTAGTTCAAAACCCATTATTATTACTTCATCACCTTTTTTTATTAAATGTGCAGCAGCTCCATTTATGCATATTGTTCCTGAACCCTTTGCTCCTGCAATAATGTACGTTTCAACTCTTGCTCCATTGGTGTTATCTGTAATCAAAACCTTTTCTCCTGCCCAAAAACCTACCTTGTCCATTAAATCCTTATCAATGGTTATGCTTCCAACATAGTCTACATTTGCATCTGTAACAGTTGCCTTGTGAATCTTAGAACGAAGAAGAAATCTCATTCAACTTGCCCCCTTAATTTTCTTCTTTTTTTAACTAGTAGACGTATTGAGATAATCAGGATTAAAATTGAAACCCCTAAAAAATCAATGTTATAAGTTAATTGATTTTGTTTTAGTAAGTTTAAAATTATATTAACTGCACTAATAATTGCTACTCCTAGCCAAAAACTTATGATCCAGTGAGAATATTTTATTTTTGTTTTCATGGTAAAGGTTTCAATTTATCAAAGAATAATTTATTTTTTCTTCGATTTTTTATGTTTATGTGCTGCTTTTTTATGAGCAGTTGTCTTATGAATAGACTTTTGTCTTACGGTTTTAACTTTTGATTTTTTTGTTTTGACTTTAGAAGTTTTAATCTTCTTTTTTTTAGATTTTTCTAGAGGTTCATTGATTAAATCTTTTTTTAGAAGAACAAACATTACAAGAGAGATAAGAATTAAGCCAAGTCCATAATAAAGACCCCAAGAGTTGTTTAGATTAGTTCCTACAACTGCTCCGGTAAATCTCATTTGCATCATTAAAACTATTACTCCAAAAAATCCAAAAATTCCCGCAGCAATTTTGGATAGATCAGTTAGATAATCTTCAATTCCTTTTCCAATCAGTTCTTTTGATTTTTTCATAACCTTGTGAGAATCTTCAATTCCTTTTCTGGCTTTTCCTTCATCAATTAGATTGTTAGCATAGGCTACCTTTACAACCTGATTTCCATATTTTGCCTGAGCTCCAAGACTAAGTCCTTGGGCTACACCGGGCATTAATTTTTGATAATTTGCATCACTGCCAAACAATTCAGACAGATTATTTATTGGGTCAGCTTCGGCTTGGTTATAACCTGTTTCTTCATTTCTTTTTCCAGAAAACCAATCTTTAAATTTTTGGGCAAAGCTTCTGTTATCATAATTATTTCTTGTTAAGGATTCTTCTAGACTTCCTGCTTTCTTTAGTTGCTCTGAAAATGCCTCTCCACTAAGGAGATATTTTTTAATTTCTGGAATAAAATTAGGATCAGTTTCAAGTTTGTAATCCTTACCAAATGTTTGAGCTGCATTTGAAGCATATTTGTTGATATATTCTCCAAGTTTTTCCTTATCAATTTGATTTTCAACGTAAGCTTTTGGAAGGCCATATTCATAGGATATCTTTTCTACACTTTTATCAAATGCTTCTTGCAGAGGATTAGTCTCTTTTTTCTTATTCTCATTACCCCTTCTTGCCATTCCAAGTTAAAGAAAATGGAGTTTTTATTGTTTTTGATTAATTCTCATCACAACTATTTTTTTAAACCCCTTTTTGTTGTATTGTTTATGGAAATTTACTTTCCTGTTAAAGATTTTGATTCACATAATAAGAGATATTACCAATTAGTAAACTTTAATGGCAAACCAATGACTCCAGATTATTTAGGGGGATTTGGGCTATATATGCTTGCAAAAGATGTTGCTTCTAAAATAAAGGATAAGGAACTGGGAGATTATCTTATCTTGGACATGAGCCTAGGAATTTGTGAAGGAAATAATGCAATTAAACGTTTAAATCCAATAAATTCTCTGGAATATGAATTTTTCAATATGTTTGTGAAAGCAAATTTAAGAGAGAAGAATGATTTTTTAAAGAAAATTGGAAAGAAAAAATCATGATTCTACAGATTTATAAATATTGAACTATTTGATTAAATAATGAAAAAGATTTCAAAAAAAGCTGGTGACCTTTCTGAAACAAATAAAGATAGATACTCCAAGCATGAGTTCAGATATAAAACTGATCCCAATGAATACTCCGATCCTTTGATGAATTATCATGATTTAAAGAATGCGCTGGGATACATTGACAAAATTAAGGATGCGGGGGATAGAAGAGAAATTAGAAAATGCCTGGATGCTTTGATTGAAATTACACAAAAAGGAGCATCAAGTGAAAGAGTTGGTAGAATAAGTGATTATGGAAATATGAACAGAGATACTTACAAAATTATAGAATATCTAAGTGATACAAAAGATAAAACTAGCCATTCAGGTGCTGATTCTTTGGATATGGCAAGAAGATGCACAAAATCTCTTTTAGAAAAAATTAATCTAAGAGAAGAACAGTTAACTGGAAAAGCTCATAGATATGATTGGATGAATCCTAACAATGTCAATCAAGCTGGAGTATTTCTCAAAGCTGCAGCAATAGTGGGAATTTCTATTGGGTTAATCTTCCTCTCGCCGAATATAACTGGAAATGTAGTCTCGGATATTCCTCTTAAAACAACTTCAAGTGTTGGAATAGGATTAATGTTTATTGGATTAATCGCAAGTTTCTTTTGGATTAGAATGAAGAAAAAATCAAAAAAATAAAATAGTTTATTTCTTTTTTAGTTCAATTTTCTTTTTTCCACCCATGTAGGGTTGAAGAGCTTTTGGAATATTAATTGAACCATCCTTGTTCTGATTGTTTTCCATCAAAGCTATTATTGCTCTTGGAGAGGCTACAACTGTGTTATTTAGTGTGTGCGCAAAATAGGTTTTACCTTTATTTTCAATTCTAATATTTAATCTTCTTGCTTGAGCGTCAGTTAGATTAGAACATGAACCAACTTCAAAATATTTCTTTTGTCTTGGAGACCAGGCTTCAATATCACATGATTTAGCTTTCAAATCTGCTAAATCCCCTGAGCAACATTCCAATAGTCTAACTGGAATGTCCAATTGTCTAAAAAAGTCTACGGTAAATTCTGCCATTTTATCATACCAACTGTAGGAATCTTCTGGTTCACATATAACAATCATTTCTTGCTTTTCAAATTGATGAACTCGATATAATCCTTTTTCATCTATACCATGAGCTCCGATTTCTTTTCTAAAGCAAGGAGAATAACTTGTAAGAGTTAGAGGTAATTGTTTTCCTAGGATAGTTTTATCTACAAATTTTCCAATCATTGAATGCTCGGATGTTCCAATAAGATAAAGGTCTTCACCTTCAATCTTATACATCATGTTGTCCATTTCGGTAAAACTCATAACTCCCTCTACAACTTTTCTTCTAATCATAAATGGGGGAATTGTGTATTCAAATCCCTTATCAATCATATAATCTCTTGCAAAAGAAATAATAGCAGAATGTAATCTGGCTATATCTCCTCTCAGAAAATAAAATCCATTTCCAGAGGTTTCACGAGCAGAATCAAAATCAGCTCCTTCAAGTTTTTCAACTAATTCTGCATTATTAAAAATTTCATAATTTGGAACTTCTGGTTTTCCTATTTTTTTTAGTTCTTTGTTTTCTGTATCATTTTTTCCCAAAGGAACAGAATCGTGCATAATGTTTGGAATCTTGTACATAATCTGTTTTATTTTATCTTCAAGAACTTTTCTTTTTTCTTCAATCTCTGCTATTTCTTCTGGAATCTTTTTAGCTCTCTTCAAAGCTTCATTTGCTTTTTTTTCATTCTTTGCTTTCTTTGCTTCGGATACTTCCTTGGATACGGAATTTCTTTCAGAACGTAGTTTATCCTCGTCAAATTTGAATTTTCTCCACTTTTCATCAAGCTTTAGAACTTCATCAACCAGCGGTAATTTATCGTTTTGAAATTTCTTTTTGATATTTGCTTTTACCAGTTCAGGACTTTCTCTTAGAAGTTTAATGTCTATCATGTTTATGTTAATTATTGATATTATTTAAATGTTATTTCAATCACTTTGATTTAATAAAATTTTGAAGAAGAAAAACTATACTTCAAAACTAATTAAATAAAGTTTTGAATTTAGTAGGAACTAGAACTTTCACTTTGTAATTTTAAGTTCATAGTTTTTTCCATGGAAAGTGTAATAATGAAGAGTATTTAAATTTAATTGAGGGGTTAATTCTTCTCAACATCTGGATGTTGATGACCCTGTTGTCTAAAAGACTTAAGCATCTTAATGTGTTTTGATTTTTCTTCGCTGTAATCTGCAATATTAACGTCTGAATGTTTAATCATTTTAGAAACATATTCCCCTCCAAGGAAATGAGGAGTTAGAACATAGCTAGCTCCTTCTTCGTAAAGTTCTAGTGCATCTTCAATTGAATGAGCTCTTAGTATCACAATTGTATTTTTATTTCTTGCTTTTACTTCTTCTAGAAGTAGTTTATTTGTCTCTAGGTCTGGAATTGTTGAAACAACCATCTTTACTTTTTCCAATGGAAGCTCTTCTAAAAGCTCCATATCAAACGCATCTCCATATAATGCAGGAATTCTAAATTTATTTAGATAGGTTACAGTATCAGGATTAAAATCAACAACTAGATATTTTTTATTTATTTTCTTAAATGATTCTAGAATACTAAATCCAATTCTATTATATCCGAACAAAATTGCATCATATTCTTTGTCAACTTTTCTTGATCTTCTTATTTTTTTCTTTTCAAAAATAACTAGGAATTTCGCAAGTTTGTTATAAAGTTTAGGAGAGTAAATTGAAATATAGGTGGAAATTAAAATTGTTAAGACCATTGTTAAGACCATTGTATTCATTAGTTCTCCTCCAATGCTTCCTTTAGCTATAGCAAGACCCACAATGATTAAAGAAAATTCTGAAATCTGAGAAAGTATTCCTCCGGTAAAGAAATTTGTTCTTTTTGTATATCTAAACTGTTTCATTAGGAACATTACAATTAATGGTTTTATGATAATCACAACGAAAGATAAGATTAATGCTTCAACAAGTATTGAACCAAGAGTAGATATTTGTATTTGCAATCCCAGGATGATGAAGAAGATTATTAAAAAGAAATCTCTAATCGGTCTAATCTTTGAACTTATTTCGGTTGCATAGGGTGAAATTGAAAGAATAACTCCTGCAACTAGAGCTCCAATTTCTAGAGAGAAACCAACATAGCTAAATAGGGCTGAAGCTAGGAAGCACCAGCAAAGAGAAAATAGAAATAACAATTCTTGGGATTTAGCAATTTTTTTCATTATTCTTGGCAAGATTAAATAACCAATAAAAAACAACCCAATAATTAACAATGCTCCAAAAAGAACTCCTTCAAATCCTGAAGAAACAAGCACCTTTCCCTTTCCAACAGAAGAGATAATCATTAAAACAATTATTGCAATTAAATCTTGAATAATTAAAATTCCAATTGATATTTTTCCGTAGAGAGAATCTATCTGATGATTATCAGAAAGTAATTTCATTACAATAATTGTACTACTAAATGCAAGAGCAATTCCAACATAGAAGGAAGCAACCACTGAAAATCCTAGAATTCCCCAGGCAACTAGAAAGCCAACACCAAAGGTCAAAATCACTTGTAGAAGTCCGATGCTTAGAGAAGCAACTCCTATTTCTTTTATCACTTTTGGATTTAGATGTAGACCGACAATAAACAAAAGAAAAGCAACTCCAAATTGAGAAAAAATATTTATTAATTCTTGAGAATAACCAAGGTTTACAACCAATGCGCTAACTATAACTCCAGCAAGGATATATCCAATAATTATTGGTTGTTTTAGTGCACGAACAATGTAGGAGACTATAAAAGCCGCTAGTAGTATGATTGCTAGTTGAATGAATACTATGTCCATATTTGCCCCTTTTGTTAATTTATAGAGCAAAAAGTAATATAAAAAGGTTTTTAAACCAAAATCTTATATTTCAAATATGCCAAAAGCGAAATTCAGAAGAATTTCCCATTTGTCATTTAAACAACTAAAATGCCAAAGGTAAGAATAAGACTGGATAGTACAGATATCGAAATGTTAAACAATATCTGTGAGTCAATAAAAGACTTAGCAAAAAAATCAGGGATAGCAATTAGCGGACCAATCCCCTTACCTACAAAAAAATTAAAGGTGACTACTAGAAAATCTCCATGTGGAAGTGGAACTGCTACTTTTGATAGATTTGAAATGAGAATCCATAAAAGATTAATTGATTTGCCAGCAAATGAAAAGGTACTTCATCACATCATGAGAATGAAGGTTCCAAAATCAGTTAATATTAAGATTGAGATGAAGGATTAAATTCCAATTCATTTATTCTGTTAATTTTATCACAATAATTCTTATAAAGTATTTATCTATGATAACTCCCCATGATATCATCAATGAACGAATATTTTGAACAAGGAATTGCGGGAAAACATCTACAAGAAAAATTCAGAGAAGCCATTTCTGAGAAAAAATTTTTATTGGATGACAGATTGCTTAATGGATTTAATTTTAAGCAAGACAGTATTGGAAATGTAATAAACCAAGAACATCCAGACTATGAGCTTTCTCAGGCAATAAAATTATTTTCAGAGGGCAGCACAACGAGTTTTACCAACGGCAATTATAAGGAAGGCGAAAGGTTAAGAGAATATTTTATAGAAAGAGGCAAACATTTTGTTGCAGGATATCTAATTAATCATAGTTCTGGAATTCACCAAAAAGATAAATTTTATCTCACTGCCATGAACGTTTGGGAAGAACTGAACACCAAAAAATAGTGCAATAATTCTTATAAACTTCAACTAGATTAATTTTTTATGACAGAATGCAAATATCAACATCAATGTGAAGCGTATCAGTTTCTAGAAGAACACAGCAATCTTCCTAGATGCAAAAGTCTTTTGGAAATTTGCGAGCTGGAGAACCCAAGTGAAATTAATGAGGCCTGTAATATATATGATACATTTGCAAATCCGGTAGCAGAAAAGCCTCTAAATAAAAAGTCTTATCTAACAAAAAAATAATTAATCAAAAACTTTAAAATCCTGTTTTTCTTATTTTATTTATGGTAAAAGTTAAACTAAATACTAACTTTGGAGATGTTATAATTGAGCTGTACAAAGACATGCCAAAGACTTCTGCCAACTTTGTAAAACTCGTTAAAGAAGGCTTTTATGATGGAACTATCTTTCATAGAGTAATCAAAAACTTCATGATTCAAGGTGGAGACCCCACAGGAACGGGAATTGGAGGCCCAGGATATAACATTAGGGACGAATTTACTAATCCCCCCAAGCAGAATAAAAAGGGCACAATTTCAATGGCAAACGCAGGTCCAAATACTGGAGGAAGTCAGTTCTTCTTGAATGTGGCTGACAATGGATATCTGGACAAAAGACATCCCGCTTTTGGAGAAATTGTAGAAGGAATGAAGATTGTGGAGGAAGTTTCTAATCTTCCTACAGATTATAGAGACAAGCCAAAGAAGGAAGTCAAAATTGTTAAGGCAGAAGTTGTGGAAGAATAAATATATCCTCCACTGGCATAATTCTTAAAAACTCATTTGTCTCAAAAATATCATGATAATTGCACTATTAGCCTCAGGAAGTTTCGTTCTTGCAATTGCAATTTTAGTTGTTATATTACTAAAGAAGCAACCAGCTAGAAGAAAAAAAGAAGATAAAGCTGATAGAATTATGGAAGAGATAAAGAATTCTATGAAAATATTTGAATATCCTAAGGTAGAAGAACCCGAATATAAGGAATTAAAATTCAATAAGGATGACGTTATAGACAAAACAGTTGATATCTTTGATGGAGCTGTTAAAAAAGATGCGAAACAATCTTCTAAAAATAAAGCAAAGAAAACTCCTGCTAAAAAAACTAAAAAACGTTCAAAATGATTAAAAATAAAGTCTATCCCATAGGAGGCTTTAGAACAGATAACCCCACTCAATATTCTGATTGGAGAGATTTTTTTATAAAAAATTTACCAAACCTTGATTTTGATGACCCTCGTGAACATAATCAAAGTGCGGTTGCTAAACTTGATACGGGAGATATGAATTCTGCAATGAATTGTCCTATCTCGCTTGTTTATTTATTTGGAAATAAACGAGCAGGCACAATGTCCTATTGTGAGCTTGGTGCTTCAAGAGCAAGAGGAAATTGTATAATTGCTGTTGATGGAAATGATAAAAAAGATTCTCTAATAGAACAAATTGCAACTCATTATTATACAGATAAGGAAAGAGCACTCGAATTTTTGCAAAAAGAAAAATTTAATTTTAATAAATATTTTCCAATAAGAATTGAAAACAAAACCAAAACAAAAGAACCTTGCAAAAGTGTTTTGTTTACTGGAAATCTTGAAGAGCTAGGTATGGAAGAGTTAATTAAAGAAATTGCAAAAGTCAAGGAAGTGCATACAAGACCTCCGATTGGTGAATTGGCTAAATTTAGTGATAAATTTGATTTAGTGGTAGTAAATTTTTCAAAAGGAGAACAACATAGTAAATATGGGCTCTATCATATGGGTTTGGCCTATGCAACCGAAGTTCCAATTATCGAGTTGGAAGGCAATAGCAAGTTTCCATATCCCCCATTGCCAGGTTTAGCTAGAAGAGTTTTTATGGGAAAAGAAAGGTTTAATGTTGCTAGAGAATACTTAGAAAGATTACAATCACAGCATATTTCCGATGAAGCTTTAATCTGCTATGAGCTTATGAACAAGTATAATAAATAAATTTTATTCTGAATAAATATATAAATCTAATTTGGTAATTAGTCTAATGATTGACAGAAAAATTAAAGAGGCTTTTAGAATTGCTCGTTCTCATTATCCAGAATTAAAGACCACTATTATAGATTTAAAATTAAAAAAAACAGATTATATTATGAAAACTCTGCCTGAAGCACTTTTCATACTGAAAAACAAAAAGAAGAGAAAATACGTAATATATATTTCTAAGAACAAAAATAAAAATGCGATTGCACAAATGTCCTCAAAAGAATTGATTGGTATTTTTGGACATGAGCTTGGGCATATTGTTGATTATAAACAAAAAAATAATCTTAAAATTATTATTCTTGGGTGCAGATATCTATTTTCTAAAAAATATTTGATTAAAAAAGAAAAAGACACAGATATAATCGCAATTAAACATGGACTTCATAGAGAATTAAAACAGAGCATGGTATTCTTATTAAAGAATCAGAGCTTATCTAAGCATACAAGAAATAGACAAAAAAATAATTATCTTCAACCTAAGGAAATTGACGTGCAGGTTAAACAGCTAAATAAAAAATAATCTCATCTAGAGTGATAACACTTCATTTATAAATTTCTAAATACCTAGATTTTTATGAAATCAAAAATAATAAATTTTATTAGAGAAAATAAGCTTTCTCCATTTAATTCTAGCAAAACTGTGCTTGGATTAAAACAGGAATCAGTTTACAAGACTCGAGATGCCAAATCTATACACACTCGAACACTTCAAAAAATATCTCAGAATTTTATATTCGCTGATACCACCAACATTTTTAGTTTATTTTCGTTTACAAAAGATAAAAATGAATTATTGCAAAGACAGAATTTCTTTAGGGAAATTTCACAGAATAAAATTTCAAATAAATTTTTAGAAAAATTGAAAACACCAAAACCCTGGTGGAAACCAAGGTATGATGTTCTTGTGGTTACAGAGGACCCAGAGACTTTTACTTTTCTAAAAAAAATTGGATGCCCTGCAAAGATGCTGGTGTCCGAATCGGATGTTTCTCTTCTCGAATCCTGCGACGTGGTTCAGCTAATAAAATGTGATGAATTTTCACTTGCTCTGGAATCTTTACCTCAGGCAGTATTTTTTAAAAAAATAGAAGAAGTATATCTGGAAAGATATCTAGAACTTTTTTCTGGATGGATATATAATCTAGTTCTATTAAATGAAAATCCTACGGATGAAGAAATTAGCGAAATTCTGAGAAATCTAATCCCCTTAATTGAATTGACTAAAGATGGAGAGTCAGATGCATTGGACCCAGACAAACTAACTGATAAAATCCTTGAAGCAAATAAAATTCTTTCTGAAAAAATAAAACAGCTTACTCTCTCTGGAGAATCTCTTATGGATATTCTTAGCAAGGGGGTTCTCCCTCTTGAACTAAAACAAATTGTGGAGCAGACTATTACAGAATTAAATATCCCAAGAAATGCTGTTAATGTTGGAATCCCCCTTTCTCTCGACGAGGAGGAGCTAAGCAAGATAATACAAAGACAAACTGCAAATGAATTTTCTAGTCTTGCTGAAAAAGTTAAAGATAATTCAAGTCGACTGAAAGATATTCCAAAAAAACTAGAAGAGCTTTCGGACGAGATTTTATTTTTTGATTTTATTTCTGGTATTTCTCGGTTTGTTAATTCTGAAATGTATTTTCCTGAATTTTCTGAAGAACTGTTAATTGATAATTCCAAAAGTGTTCTAATTGAAAATCCAAAACCTGTTTCATTTAGACTTTCTGAAAAGGAAAGATGTTCAATTCTAACTGGTGCTAATTCTGGTGGAAAAACCACTATCATCGAGCATATTCTGCAATTAATTTCACTTTCACAGATTGGATTACCTACCTTTGGAAAGATTAAAATTCCTCTATTTAGTGAAGTTTATTATTTTGCAAAGAATAAGGGTTCAATGTCCAAGGGAGCATTTGAAACGCTTCTAACTCAAATGTCTGAAATTAAACCCGGAAATAAAACTTTTATTTTGGCAGATGAAATAGAAGCTGTTACGGAGCCAGGGGTTGCGGGAAATATTATCGCAGCAACAGCAGATTATTACATAAAACAAAATTGTTTTCTAATTATTGCAACACATCTTGGCCATGAAATTCAAAAGATACTTCCAGAAAATTCAAGAATTGATGGAATTGAAGCAAAGGGATTAACAGAAACATTTGATTTAATCGTAGATCATAATCCGGTTCTTGGTAGATTAGCTCATTCAACTCCAGAGTTGATTGTAGAAAAAATGGCTAATAAAGAA
>CAIKWG010000047.1 GCA_903831045.1 uncultured archaeon
AGAAAAAACCAGCAGCTAAAAAGGCAGTAGAAAAGGAAGAAAAGCCAACCGCTAAAAAAACTCCTGCTAAGAAAACAACTAAGAAATAACAAAATAATTTCTTATAAAAGTGTCGTGGATAGCAATATCTGCGGCATTTTTTAATCATTGACTTTACATCATATTTATATATAACTTATTTATACAAATATTTATTTCTTGAAATTATTTTCAACAAATGGTTGGTTATGTTATGAGTCCTGGTGGAAAAAAAGATCTGTTGGACGCTAAGGTGATCTGTTCTGCAAAAAATGCTGCTAATGTCATTATAGATATTCCTCCTCAAGCTAAGCTGCCTCATATAAGAGAGGATATTTTTAAAATTGTTGCTCATAGTTTTGATTTTATTGGTGCGGGGAATGGAACGGATATCAAAACAGATGAGTTTAATACTGTTGATGGTTGATTTCATCAATTAGGTGTTGTGAGAATAGATCCTGAGTGATTACATAAATTAATCTCCTGATATAGATTTGCTCTTCTCCCTCGATGTCAAAAGAATGGACAACAAATTCCCAAAACACCTATGACGAATTTTTTTGATTTTGATCCAACTTTCTTAAAAGATAACGAAGCTAAAATTATAGAATTGTGAACTGCCTGGGTGAATTTACAGCTCTCTACTACGGATAGAATGTTTGGTCTATTTAGTATTTGGGATGGATTAAAGGCATTAATGGATACCTATAATAACACATATTTTATAGGAAAATTAACTATTCCTGGGCAATATAATACTGCAGCTAGAGATTTTGCAATACAATATATGGAATTTTTAGCTCAGGCTCCATTTGCTAATGATGCAGTTCCCAATCCTAATTTCCAATATATTAGAACGAAGCACTATGATATGTCTTTTTCCAAGAGAAACTTTGGTGAAGACAGAATGGAAATTAAAAAAATTCTTAATCAGCCGAGATTCGGACAAGAACATGCTTTACCAGCAATGTTCCCTACCTATGCTGGTAGGTTAGTTCCTGGAGCTTTCCAAAGTATTGGATCTATATGGAATGATAATGGTGTCACAAAAGTAGCAGAATCATGAATATTAGTTCCTACAAATGCTATTATTGAAGAACAACAAGAAAATCATGCTATCCAATTGATTGATAACATGAGGTTTGGTGATTTTCTAGAACAAAAAAAGATTAGATGATAATCGTTTTCGTCTCTCATTCCGTATCTATGAATATCAATTTATACGCTGTGAGCTGCATAGCCGCTCATTCATCTTTTCCATACAAATAATCTCCCACAATGGGTAATCCGTGATGAGACAGGTGATAACGTATTTGGTGAGTTCTGCCCGTCAAAATTTCCAATTCCAACGCGACGGTTTGATCAGATTTTTTCGTGTTTAAAATTTTGGTGATGCCGATTTTCGCCATAGTGAAGGGGACTTTTGCGATCACTAGTTCACTGATAGTGAAGGGGAATTCTTTGATCTCCTCCAGAAAATTTTCTCCCTCTGGAGTGAGATGACTTGTTGCTCTATAGAATTTTTTTAGCTGAACTTTTTCTTTGTCCGAGTGCTCTTGAGCGAGCGTTTTTTCGTCGAAGAGGTGCTTGAAATGGGCGAGTCATGCCTCGGTCTTTGCAATGATCATGAGTCCATCAGTTTCTTTATCG
>CAIKWG010000048.1 GCA_903831045.1 uncultured archaeon
GGATTTCGTGGCTTTAGAACTAAAATCTTCAAAAGAATTCATAAATTGTTTAGAGTTTAAGCGTTTTCTTGTTTCAGCAACGATCCCATTTTTTTCTTTTTCGTATTCGGCTATTCTCTCATGAAACTCAGCAACCTCGACGCCTTCTTTAATATTTCCCACAACTCCGATTTCTACATCTAACATTGAGTAAATAGTTAATTCAAAATAATCAAAAGAAGATTTTAACAATTCAATATCTTCATAATTGACAGGATTACAAATTATAGACCATAACATTTGGCTAAAAATGGGATTTTTATCAAGTTTTTTAAAATCTGCTTCTAACTTAGTTAGGATTTCTGTTAAATGTTTTTTGTCTGCACGAGTCATAAATATTGCATTTAGCTCAGTTTTTCTTTTTTTCATAAAATAATCTATAAATTCTCCAACCAATTTTTTCGAGGGAATACTATAAACTCTTCTCTCAAATGGAAAAACTTTTTTGTTTCCCTTAATCTTAGAAATCAGATAACCCTTTCTTTCGAGTATTTTAAGTTTTTTTAGCAGGTTGCTAGGATTTAATTTTAAATCTTCTGACATCTTTTGCAAGTAAGTGTTGCCTCTCGCCATAGAAAAGATTATTTGAGAGTAGCTTTCGTTTTCTAATATTGGTTTTGTTTTTATTTCTTCTGCCATTTTCTGTATAGCTTATTAACTCTTACCCTTTTAACTATAAATAGTTTGCGTATAGTCCTTTTAAATATATAGTGCAATAAATAAATCTTTATTAATCCTCTCGTATTACCTCTTTTATGAAAATAGACAATACAAAAGCCAAAAAAGAAGGAGTTCAGAAAAAGTCCATCGAGAAAATCTGGAATTTCATTGAAAATGAAAATAAGTTTATTACAATTTCTGAAATCTCTAAGAGAACACATCTTCATATTTACAGTGTTAAGAGTTGCTTGGATCTTCTTGATAATTTTGGAAAAATAGAAGTTGTAACAAATGGCAGAACAACTTTAATTAAAAAGAAAGAGGATAAAGATGGAGCAGAAAAGCGATTATAGAAGACCTGGAGAAAAAGAGAATGAGATGCTTTTGGTTAAACTAACCAAGACGCAAAAACAAAGAATAAGGATGCTGACAGACGCCTCAGGATATAAATCTATTTCAGATTTTGTAAGGTTTACTTTGCTTAATCCTACATTTGAACAAAAATTTAACGAGCTTATCCAATATAGCCAAGTAACTTCTAGAGCTTTAATTAAAATCATGGAGGAACTTCAAAATGGGACTAAATATTAAACTTGCAGAGAGATGGAAATTGAAATCTGATTGTCATCAGTTTTTCTTAGTAAGACTTGATGAAAATGGCAGAGAATTTGTAGAAGGATATTATTCTTCAATAGAATCTTGTCTTCAGGCATTATTTGCTAAAAGAATTAGGGCATCTAACGCAGAGGATATACAAACCCTTATCCTTGAGATAAAAGCTTTCCAAACAGCCCTTAACAAAGCCTTACAGCCATTAAACTTAGAGATAGCA
>CAIKWG010000049.1 GCA_903831045.1 uncultured archaeon
ATATCCTTTTGCACCAGCTAATATTAATAAGCTTCCGCCATAAGCAGCAGCAACTCCAACGGTTGCAAAGCCGAGTATTTTGCCTATAATTGTAGCAGAATCTTCATTCAAATATTCTAGTTCTTTATCTTCTTTTTCTTCCATATAATCTTTAAATGTTTTCATCTTTATTCCTTTATACACTTTCTACAGAAACATAAGCAGTACTTCCAATAGAAATACTTTCTAATACTAAATGATAACTTCCATCATCAGAAGCTGGTTTTAATCCAGGAACTTCTGCAGCATTAACTGCTGCTTTAACTTCTTCTAATGTGACAGCAGAAGAATCAATGCAATCAGTTATTAATGAAACTTCTTTTATTCCTACATTTGTTTTAATTACAAACTTATCATTACCAGTAGATAAATTAACTGGATCTTTCAAAGACATAACTCCTACTATTTTAGCAGAAGTTGCATTGTTAATATTTTCATTAATACTAATTTCATCTATATAACAATTAGTTAGTCCATCACTTTCAAAATAAACTCTAATAGAAAAAGTTAAATTACTATTAAGATATAAAGATTTTATATTTTCTATAAAGGAAACTTTACTCATGGATTTAGAAAAACTTCCATCACTAAAAGACCAACTGTCTACCAAATAATAATAGAATTGATTTCCTAGTTTTGGTATAAAATGACAAGCATCGCTACTAGTAATATCTATTGAAGTTAAAGCATCTTGAGTTAACCCTAAGCCAAAATCTATGTCTATATAAGGTAGATCAACTGAATATTTTGTTAAAGCATAAGTAGATGGTTCATAACTTATAAAATTTGTATGTTTATTATAAACGATTAGTTCATCAATTTTATAAGGATTTCCAGTAGAACCAGAAATATATAAATCACCTGAAGTTCCTCTAGTGAAACCAGTTAAAGCAAATTCTAATAAATCTCCATCTATAAAAACTTGAGCAAAATTTTTATTCCAAGATAATTCAAAAGCATAAAATTCAAGATAAGACATATTCCAAATTCCAAAATCTTTATTAACAGAAAGAGTTCCAGAATTGTTATACATTTTTAGTAATAAATTTCCAGAAGTATTGTGAATAACATCTATTCTATTGTTGTTGTCTGATTCATTTTTTATACTTAAAATTGTTGTTTCTGCAGAAGGAGGATTTGGCATTTTGGAAGAACCTAAGCCACCTAGTAAATCAATTATACTCAAATCTTCACCTTCTGTTATTTCTATAGTTTCACTAACATTAAGAGAAGATATTCTTATTTTATTACTAATTTTTGAAGCAAAAGCTCCTGTCTCAGGAGTTAGCTCTGCTGCTATTGTGTTAAAAACATCGGTGAATGATTCGGTACCATCCAAATCAAATGAAATTAGAATAGGAGTATCTTCATCTACGCTTAAATAGAATGAATAAGTTCCTTCAGCTATAGTACTCACAGTACTTGATAAAAATTCTTGAAATCCAATTCCATTAGAAAAATCTGTACGTATTCTAAATTGTATTGTTCCTTCATCTGTTAAATCTATAAAGTTTTCTTTATTATATTTAATAGAGGTTTCTGTTAATAAGTGTTGAGAAAACACACCAAAGTTCATTAATTCATAAGTAGAAGAAGTTGGGGTAGCAATTAAATTATCTGCTCCATAAATGGCATTAATAGTTGAATCAAAAGGAACATAAAAAATTAAATTTTCTTTATATTCTTTTAATTGAATCCTTCCATTTACTTTTTCAAACTTATCTATATCACTGTAGGTTATTGTTCTAAAGCTTTCTGTTCTCATTATTATCCTCAATGGTTTCTAAAATATAAGTTCCATTAGTAGACATCCCTATAATAAAACAATCTCTTTCATTATCTCCGTCTTTATAAACACATTTTCCATCATTCTCTTTAAAAATGATATCTTTGTACTTGTTTCTTGGAACCGTAATTTTCATACAATTAACTTTACAACAAAAAAGCGTAGGTAAAACCTACGCTTTATATTAAATTTTATTTTATCTTTTTCTGATTTTATAAAATTTATTTAATGAAGTAGAAAGATATGTATC
>CAIKWG010000050.1 GCA_903831045.1 uncultured archaeon
ATCTCTCTACTGGTGAAAACCCCTGAACTTGTTCTGGGGATGAAACCAGTCTATTTGAAAAATGAGAGTTTTTCCGACAGTTAGCCATTTCTGGGCTGTCCCTGAACTCACAAACAGGTTGATTCCCATCGAGGTTGTTAGAAAGGGTTTTTAAGCTCTGCTCACTGAGAGTTTCCTCTCTGTTTAAAGACAGAGCCACAGAGCTACAGACTTGGGAGGCATCCGTAGGTGTGTATGTATTTCTCCAATCTAACTTCTGCATAGAATCATGCCCTCTAATCAACTCTTGAGAACTAACGTTCTCTTGTTGAGTATCACTACTCAAGCCCCTCAACTTGTTGAGGGGTAGTTGACATATTCCTATCTTAGGATTAACATCAATCAAAAGATGTGCATGATCTAGCATTATTTCCATTTCAATTATCTCATACTCATATTCTTTCTGTTTAGCAAAAATTATCTCCTTCATTCGTTCAGCAATAGGACCATTTAAAACTTTTCTCCTATATTTTGGAACAAATATCACATGATATTGACAACTAAATACAAAAGTACCATCACTTTTGTATTTCTTATGACCATTAACTATTTCCATTTTTCATATCCTTATATATTACTTTCATTAAGTATGAATATCATATATTACTTTCATTAAAGAAGTCAAGCTTTTTTTTAAATCTCATTCCTGCCAATTCATCCATGAGCTAAAGCATCATGGTTTTCTTGGCCAATTTTTATAACCTTTATTCAGTCCGTCAAATTTGCAAATATTACTACAATTCTCTAAAATACAAATTTCTTCATTTTGTTCTTTTAGATAAAGATCATAATATTTTTTAAGCTCATAGTGACTCCTAATTTTGTGTTTTCGCAAATGATTAAGTGAACAAATATGTTTCTCAAATTTCTCATTACATATTTTACAAATAAACATTTTCAAGTATGTTCCTCCAGTAAAACAATCTTAGAATCTTCAGACAATTCCCTTAATTGTTTTTCTATTAATTTTTCATCAGAATCCATTATAAAAAAAGGATGTTTTTCTGAACATATAACTTTAGTTCCGTCTTCTAATTCAACTTCAAACATTTCTGCAAAACCACTATCAACATAAATGGCAAAATCTTCTTCGATATTATTATTTTCTAAATTTACAGACATAACTTTTATTTCAGATTTGTTTTTTAATTCTTTTATTTTCATATTTACCACTTTATCATTTTCTAAAATTTTAACTTCTGTTTCTCCGTCTAAACATAGGTAATCTGCCTCATCTATAAAAACAATTTTGTATCTATCATTTCCAGAAGGTGGGACTTTCAAATATGGCTCAATTACAGAAGAAACAAATCCGATTCCTCTAGTTTCTTTTGCTGATCCGTTTATAAATAAAACATTATCCTGATGTTCAATTATTCCATTCTTTGAGGCAAGAATTAATCCCAAGCTCGTCTTCCCAGATCCTGGAGGTCCAAAAAGTAATAGATCAGCTATTTCTTTTCTTTCTATACAAATTTCAAAATCTTTTTTATATTGTTCTGGAAGAACCAAATCCCCTATAGTTCTCGGACGATATTTCTCTACCCACAGTGATTGCATAATTTGCACGATATACTCCTATGATTTTATTGTAAAAAATGGGCGAGGTACTTATTAAAGGAGGAAAGGAACGGAAAATTCATACCCCGCCCGATTGTAAACTTTTTATATTGTTCGGATTACGCTGAGTAAAAACTCTTGTCATCCGCATATTTTAAAACGTTGTTTTCATATATCTCTTTTTTGTAGTCTCTAATGATACATTCTTTCATCATTTTTCTATATTCATCGCAGGCTTCACTACCGAAAATCATTTTTTTATCATGTGTTACATAGTGGGAGTCGCTGACAAAAATATCAAAATCTTCTAAATCTCTTAATTCTAAAATTATAGTAGCAACATTTAATGGAGCCATTCCAATAAAGAATGAAATAATTAAGTTATTTGGTTCTTCAACCCAGATAATAAAATCTTCAGTGTAGATTGTTTTTTCCTCTTCATCTACATGTAAAATATTTGTATCCAGAACTGAAAGAGTATTTGCTATTTGCTGAAGTTGGGTAATCATTATACGCCTCGACCAAGAAAACCATGATGCTTTAGCTCATGGATGAATTGGGGGGTCTTCCAAATAAGTGTTCCTTGTTGAAAGTGAAAATCACTAAGTTTTTTAACTGAACTGTTCATACATACTCCTTGCTGATTTTTAAGTTTAATCTGTGTTCCATAGCTATGAACTCCAATAACCTCAAAAGTTGTTCCTTTAATTCTAACTAAATCTTTCGGTTGATGTGTATATCTTCTTTTTCGGATACTTGGAGCAAATCCTTTTCTATTTAATTGAAGACACCTATTATTTTTTCTTTTTTGTTCTACACAAATTTCGCCAGCCCTCTCTTGAATATTTCCATTTGCGATTACAAAAGCATCCGTACTGTGTGATTTCTCAAGATTTTTCATCTCTTATCCTTACAACAGAACAAATAAGATGCTCTCTAATATTCTCTTCTCTTTGTATATCTTGTTCCAATAAATTGCCTTCAGTATCAAAATGATGCCTTTCATCAACCTCATAAATAGTATTTGTTTCTCTACAATAACCATCTACAAAGTACCCTATTACAGGATGTTGCCTTTCTATTTTGATTCCTTGCTCTTTTTCAATATTGTCTAATATTTGTTTTTCATTTTTCCCGATTGTTGGGTAAATAGGGCTTCCATTATTAAAACATTGCTCAATATAAGAAACCCTACTTAATCTCATTTTTTCTTTAGTTTTCTTGGAATGTTGTTTTCCAAACATACCATTCTTTTCTTTTTCATTTCTCATTTTCTTTCGTTCTTCTATAGGGTGTTTTCTTCCATAGCAGGGATTCTTTTCGCCTATATTAGATTGCCTTACTTTTTCTTTTGTTTCTTCTGTCCAATGCCTTCCTGTACAAGCGTGATGGTTGATATAATTATTCCAACAATTATTTCGTTTGCTCCATTTTACTGGCTGAGTACATCCACATTGGCATAGAGGGGGAACTTCGGGATTGTTATAGGAACAGCACATGCTCTTCTCACTGAGTCTTTGAACTCTGTTTAATGACAAATTTGTAGAGCAAGGAACTAGTGAAGCATTCCTTGGTACGTTCTTTGACTTTGCAGTAATCTTCTGCATAGTTTCCTAAGCTCCCTAATCAACTCTTGCGTTGCAAATCACTTTGCAAGCCATCCAGCTTTAGCGGATGGTAGTTGACACGCCTCTTATTTTCATTCAGAGTAGTTTTCAATTTCTTTTGTAAGTTTGACAATAACTTGCGAAAGTAATTTCTTAACATCATTGACATTCTTCTTCCTGACTTGACTGCTTATTATATTTTTTAAAGTATTAGTGAAATTTATAAAGTCATCTTGTGATACTCCAGATATTTTACTTTCCATTGGGCACTCTTCTCCAGACTGCAATTTTGGATGCATAAACCCACATTGGTTACACCTAACCATACTTACTTCAATCGGAGGTCCTTGAGTCATAAGTGATTCTCCTTCCATATTTTTTAATTTGTTCAGGTTAATGAAGTGGAAAACAGGAAAAAAAAAAGACCCCAGAAGAATCTGAGGTCTGTGAGCTTACAGTGTTTTGTTGTATAGATCTAAAACATCTCTAGCATATTTTCTAGCTAGAGGATTATTCCCACCTTTATATAAGGCAAGAGCTTTCGGCATGTCTCCTTTTGTTTCCGTCAATTTATCTCTAAGGATCATTGCTCCATGCAATGTATCAACTTCAGGATAAATAAACGTAGCTCGAGGGGTCTGCATTAGACCCTTGTATCCTTTCGAACTGATTGCCTTTGGATTAAATTCGCTCTCAGTCTTCATTAAAACTGCAAGTAACACTGCATCAATATTAGTTGCATTGCTTGCAATCATGATTGACTTGGACAATATTTGAATTTTTTCCTCTGGTGCTTGTAACCTTTTTAAAGCCTCCTCTAATTTATTTGGCTTCGGTCTTGGAATTGGATTTGGAATTGAAACTGTCTTGGGTGGAACTATCATTTTTATTTCTGTTTGTTCTTGATATCTTTGAATTTGTAAAAATCCTGCTACTCCTGACAAAATTATTAAAATAGCAAGAAGTCCTGAAATACTACTTTTGGGTTTTATCTCCATATGAATTCTCCCTCTTTGTATTTTGGATTTTTGCTTACTTCACTTTATCCCATAAATGATCTCCTCCTATGGTATTCCTTTTTTATTTTTATGTTCTATGTCCTACCTGGATTAACCGTATACCTTTACTAATTACTTTAATTTTGTTCATGGTTACAATTGCTATCGGATTTTAATTTTGGATAAAAAACAACCCCCAT
>CAIKWG010000051.1 GCA_903831045.1 uncultured archaeon
ATGATAAAGACTTATAAATAGTAAAATACACAATAATGTATGAGAGAAAGAAAAAGAGAAACTCATTCATATTCAATAGATAAAGATGCTTACAAAAAGTTTTCAGAACATTGTGCTGACAATTGTACTAATGTATCTAAACTAATTGAAAGTTTAATTCAAAAACACCTTGAGGAAAAATATGGAAAAAAGAGATGAAATTCAAATAGAAGACAAAGGCATAACTAAAATAACAGATGAAAAAACACAAATAGCAATTAGAATACCTGCTGAAATAAGAGACCAATTTAGAATTGATACTAACGAAGATGGAATTCATTGGTTAATTCTAAAAAATGAAGAAGGAATAAGTCTTCAAGCACAATTAGTTAAAGGAGCTTTTAAAAATGAAAAAGAAAATAATAAATCCAAAAATAAGTGAAGCTGTATTGAAAATGTTAAGAGATACTACTTCTAGCATGAGTGTAAATCAAATAACTAGGAAATTAAAGGATGAATATCAACTTCAGGTAAGCCCTCAAGTAGTAAAAAGACATTTAGAAGTATTAGTAGAAAAAGGAGAACTAGAAACAATATAAAATGCCAAAGCAACTAAAATTTAGAGCATCATTACCAAAAGTAAGAATTGTAAATAGATGCATCATGTGTGGTAAAAGTATTCCCATGGGTTATGCTATTTGTTCATCATGCAATGCAAAAAGACAAACTGCTCTTAAAAAATACATAAGGAATAAGAGATAAAATGAAAAAAACAATCATTTCAATTTAACTGTGGTATATGGTCTTCCATTTTTTTCATTTTTAGAATGTTTAATAATAATAACTTTATCAAAAAAAGCTAATTCTTCAATTTGAGTCCAAATAGTTTTAGAATTAGTTTTCGTTTTAATATCTAAATCTCTTAATGAAATTTCATTATACTCCCTCAAGATTTTTAATATTTGCTTTTTTATATCTAATGCTTTTCTTCTAGACATGATACTAAAACATAACAAGACTTAAAAACTAAATGTCATTAATTGATAACATGAATGCAAAATCAAATATGGGAGGAGTTAGAAAAATGATAAAACAAATTTTACATTTTTACTATAAACTACCTTTTCGCCCACTTAGAAAACAATTAGCTTGGCTTTTTGGTAAATATAATAAGAGATATTCTCCAAAAGAAGATGTTATTGTTAATAGGAAAGGAATTAATTTCAATTTAAATACGAAAGATGTTGTAGAAAAAGGGATATATTATGATTTTTTTGAACCAACTATAACTAGATTATTTGAAAACAATCTTAAAAAAGGAGATGTAGTAATTGATGTTGGAGCTAATATAGGTTACTATTCTTTACTATCCTCTAAATTAATTGGTAAAGGAAAGATTTATTCTTTTGAACCAATGACTAGAGCAATTAATAGATTTAAGGATAATCTTAAATTAAATAATTGTAATAATATTAATCTCTATAAGAAAGCAGTTGGAGATAAAGAGGAAACAATAAATATCCATTTTCAAAATGAATATCCAGAAAAAGATACTACTCGTGAAAAAGTAGAAATAATAACTATTGATAATTTCTTTAAGAAAATAGATTTATCCAAATTAAAGATAATTAAAATTGATACAGATGGTTATGATTTTAAGGTATTAAAGGGGGCAATTAAAACAATAATTAAATTTAAACCTATAATAACTTTAGAAATAAGTCCAAATAGCGAATTAAATGAATTTTTAGATTTTATCTTTAATTTAAATTATAACATTTCTTCAGATGCTGGAGGAAGAATTAAAACATATACTAAAGAGCAAATCAAAGAATTAATAAAAAGGAGAGGTATTATTAATTTATTATGTTTCCCAAAAATTTAGAAAAAAAGGTATATTCTCTCTGTTCAAAAGATTATATTACTGAGTTAATTAACAGAGGATACACTCCAGATGCAGCAAAAGTTTATGTAGAAAAATTTGGAGTTCCTGAAAAAATGTATGAAACTTACCTAAAAATGTTGAAATGAACAATAATCAATGCCCAAAATGTAAAAAACATTTTGAAATAGAAGAAATGGAAGCAGACCACATTACTCCTTGGCACGAAGGAGGAAAAACAAATGCAGAAAATTGTCAAATGTTATGTATGCATGACAATAGAATTAAGTCTGGAAAATAAATAGATATGATAATATTTCTTGAAGAGTAGAATTGAAAATTTTAAACAAATTTATTATAATCAAACAATTTCAGTACATCCAAAATTCTTCATAATTGCAGATAGCACAGCAGGTCTCAATAACTAAATTTCTACATCTCCTTTCTTAAAAAAAGGAACTTTCGTATATTTCTGTTTAATAATTAATAAGAAGCTCCATCATTTAAACCATAAGTTTTCTTCAAGTACTCTTTGAAATTTTCTTTGCTTAAAAGATAACTGCTAATATCCTCTAAGGAAAGTGAATCAACATTATAAGAAGAATATTTACTTGAGAGAATGATTATCTTTTTATCTGGATGAAGAAATTTTAAAATTTTTAGAAGAAGAAGAGTATCATTAATTTCATCTCCTTTTTCTTCACCCAACAAATTTGCTTCTCTTACCCAATTTTCAAAATAAGAAATAACTTCTGTTTGTATTGTAGAACCTTTATCTTTAGTCTTTGTAACAATTCTATCTTTAATTTTTTTAAAGATAGAAGGAAGAATATAAGCTTTTTTTGTTTTGCAATGTATAGTTAAATAATCAAAAAACATCTGAGCAAGTTCAAAATTTTCATCAGCAAAGAAATTTCTCACTGTTTCTTCATCAATGATAAATATTTCATTACCATTCTGATCAACCTCACAAACCATTTTTAAAAAGATAAAAACAAATTAATTGAAAGTTTCATTCAAGAGACCTGCTCTTGTTATTGCTAAACGAAAACCCTCAGTTGGTTTTACCCCCTTGTCTATTTTTTTGATTTCCAGAGCTCTTGGAGAATTTCTAACAACTCTCAATTCTGCAAAATCTTCTTCATCAATTTTATTTTTAGCTCTATCTACAGGGGATAGAAATTTTCCTGATACAATAGTAATACTTTCTATGTTAGTTGTTTCCATGGAATTAGTATAATCAACCATTTTTTAAATGTTTCGCAAGAATAAAACCTCCTTTTAATAGCATAAAAAGAATAATCATTACTAGTATTTATACTTTTCTTAAAACAGAACTTGGTGTAAAACATCTAACTTAATAGAACAATAAATTGAGAGATAACAAGATTTTTGAATGGGAAGAATTTGAAGTTGTTATGGATGCTTAACTTTTTGTGACACTTCTCTCCTACCTTTCTATTTCTAACCCCTAAAAGCCCGTCCTAAGAGGTTTATGTGCAGGAAAAGAGGGTTATTGTGACAGATTGGGGTTTATGTGCAAACTAGGTATGTGTATTAAAAAATAGTAGTATCTAATTTTAATCTTTCTTTTCAGAATTTTTCCTTGCTAAAAGAGATTTTTCTAATCCAGAATTAAAAGATTCTATAAACTCTTTAGGTAAACTAGAAGCCCGAAGAATAGCTGGGCAAAAACAACCCCTAGCTATTGCTTTATTTTGAACATCATTTGAACCTAAAGAAGAACCAGGATATCTTCCTGTAGCAACTACCCGATTACCTTCATCTAATGCCACATATACTGCAGAAGGCCAATTAATATTCATACCTTCTACTATTTTATCTGACTCGTCCATTAAAGAATAAATTTCTTTCATAGTCATTTCATAAGTATGCTTCATACTCCAGGGAGAATTAACATCTTTTTAAAGATTATGACAATCGAAATACTATTTAAAATTAATAATCTTTTTTAGAAAACAAAGACATCCTTTCATGAAATGGTCTTTCATAGAAATCTTCAACTCTAGTAGGAGATTCTGGACCATGTGTCATGGCATAAGCAACCATTAAATCTTTTAAAGCAAATTTAGACTTATCAGCATCTACATTTGAGAGATCAATATTAAAGGATTTAGCAACTTTTTCTAAATCTGCTATAACACTTTTAACAATTTCTGCTTTTTCTTCAGAAGTTAATTCATCTAAAACATCACTAGCCATTTTATTTCAAAAGAATCCCGTTAATCATTCCTTCTTGAGTTGGTCTATTAGTAATTTTAACTTTTCCGAGCTCAGTTTCAACAATTGTTCCTTTAGTCAAAACGTTTTGTCTTGCAAGGAATCTATTTGAAGGAGTTTCAAGAACATTTTTTATTTCAACTTTTTTCTTTTTTCCATTAGCATCAACATTAACAAATTGTCCTCTAAGCAATAGAACTTTTTTATTTCCACCTCTTACTCTTTTAACTTTTTTCTTTTCTATTCCAAGTTTTACAATTCTTTTTTGTCCTGTTCTTTCATATTTCTTTTTCTTTCTTTTAGGAACATATCGTCCACCAGTTATTTTTCTTCCGAGTTTCATGTTAATCTGACCAAATTTTTGTTTATAAATTATTCGGTTTTCAATTTAATTAAAAAAAACTAGAAGTTCAGTTCAAAATGAACACATAAATTTATAAAACAAAATCCCCAAAACTAGATTATACTGACCTTAATTTTTGGGTCAGATAATAAAATAAAATGGTAAATGGTATTGAACGACCTTTGGATTTGTTGAACACTTCTAAAGGTAAGGAAGTATTGGTGCGATTGAAGGGAGACGAGCTAATCGTTGGAACTTTACTAGCATTCGACATCCATATTAATTTGGTGTTGGATAATGTAAAGGAAATGGAAAACAACGAAGTTAAAAAAAGCCTTGGCTTAACTTTCCTAAGAGGAGATACAATAATCTATATCTCTCCTGCTTCAACTGCATTAAAGAAGTAATTGCGTTATTTCCTTAACTTATTCGCAAGAAAGTTTTGAGTGGTTATTCCTAGCTTTTGCTTTAAGAAATTATATAAAGTGGAATTATTTTATGATAACATGACTTCAAAAATAAAAATACACTTTTTGGGAACAGCAGATGCTATTCCTAGCGAAAGAAGAAACCACCTAGCTATGCTCCTGAGTTATGAAGGAGAAAATATTCTATTTGATTGTGGGGAAGGAACTCAAAGACAAATACGGAAGGCAAAATTAAATCCTTGTAAAATTACAAAAATATTAATCAGCCACTGGCATGGCGACCATGTACTTGGCCTTGCAGGATTACTTTCTACACTTAGTATGAGCGGTTACAATAAAACTTTGAATATCTACGGTCCAAAAGGATTCAAAAGAAATTTTGAAGATATGCTAAGATTATTTCACTTTGAAAAAAATTATCCAATAAATGTAGAAGAAGTTTCAGGAAAATTCTTTGAAAATGAAGATTTTTATTTAGAAGCTTCTCCAGCAGAACATACAATTCCATGTAATAGTTATAATTTTGTTGAAAAATCAACAATAAGAATAAACAAAGAAAAATTAAAAAAATACAAAATAAAAGAAGGTCCACATCTTCAACAAATAAAAAATGGAAAAGATATAACCTATGAAGGAAAAAAATACAAGGCAAAGGATCTAACTTTTGAAGAAGAATCAAAAAAAATATGTTTTATCGTCGATACAAGATATAAGAAAGAATTGTATGAATTTGCGAAAGATTCAGATTTACTAATTACAGAATCAACTTTTTCCGCGGAATTAGAAACAGAAGCCAAAGAAAAGATGCATCTTACTTCAAAACAAGCAGCAGAAATAGCAAAAAAATCAAAATCAAAAAAATTAGTATTAATTCATCTGAGTGCTAGATATGAAAGAAACCCCAAACAAATTCTTGAAGAAGCAAAAAAAGTGTTTAAAGAAACAGTTATTGTGAAAGATTTGGATGTTTTAGAGTTATAGGAATAAAAAGAAACTTTTTAAATAGTCTTTTTGATACTTTATTATATATTGCCTTGGTAGCTCAGCCTGGATAGAGCGACTGCCTTCTAAGCAGTAGGCCGCAGGTTCAAATCCTGTCCAGGGCATTCATGAAAAAAGAGATGAACTCGCTAAACTTCCCCCTAAGAGGAAAATACGTAGCCATGCTTGCTCCAAGTTTTATTGTGGATTTTTCATATCCAGAAATAATTCATATTCTTAAAAAATTAGGCTTTGATAAAGTCGTGGAATTAACTTTCGGGGCTAAAATGATAAACAGAGATTATCACAAAATTCTTTCTAATTCCAAGGAATTAAAGATTGCAACTGTTTGTCCGGGAGTTGTAGAATTAATCAAAAATAAAGCTCCACAATATTCTAAGAACTTAATCCAAGTAGACAGCCCGATGATTGCAATGGCTAAAATTTGTAAGAAAGTTTATCCTAAGCACAAAATAATATTTTTTTCTCCATGTCATTATAAAAAAGATGAATCCAAAAAATCAAAAATGATTTTTAAGGTAATAGATTACAAGGAACTGAAAGAAATTATTGAAAAAAAGAAAATAAAGATAGATTCAAAAGAAAAAATTCACTTTGATAAATTTTACAATGATTACACAAAAATTTATCCTGTAACTGGAGGGTTATCCAAAACAGCTCACCTAAAAGGCGTAGTTAAGAAGAAAGAAGTTGAATCCATCGACGGAGTAAGCAATATAATCAAGTTTCTAGAGAAACCAAATAAAAGAATAAAATTTTTAGACTGCAATTTTTGTATTGGAGGATGCATTGGGGGGCCATGCATAAATTCTAAAGAAAAATTAAGGAAAAAAAAGAGAAAAGTTATCAAATATCTTAACCAATCAAAAAAAGAAGACATCCCAGAAACTCGTAAAGGTCTAATTAGGAAAGCAGAAGGCATAACCTTTAAAAAATAAAAGTTAATTTTATATAGCTTGTTTGTTCTTTATTTTCATCTCTTGCGGAGGTGGCACAGCGGCTACTGCGGTTGCCTGCAGAGCAACTTTTCATGGGTTCGAGTCCCATCCTCCGCTTTATGTTTTATATTTTGTTTCACAGAATAGAATCTTAATCGATGGTAGAACACGAGTTTTAGATTTAAAGGAAGTTGAGCGTTAAGGAACCTTGGTTCCTTCCGGTTCCATCCTCCGCTTTATTTCGAGCATAGCGAGAAATCCTCGAGTGAAACGAGAAATTCCACATTCATTTCTAAAATGTATAAAACAGTTATTTGTTGTAACTGCTGAATAGCTACAAACCAAAAGATTTATAAAAGCTAATTCCTATAAAAAACTATGAAAAATAAACAATTAGCATCCATATTAGCTGGTTCATTAGCTCTTTATAGCTGCGCTACTCAAAAAGAACTATCTCAACCTCAAGTCTACAAAGATCCATGCCAAAGTGAATGGACTGACAGTTTATACAATAAAGGTCATTCTATAGAATATCCTCTAGCACAAGAAGGAAAAATAAACGGAAATATTTCTGGAACAAAAAGAAGCCTAATACAAGGAGAATCCCAATCCTGGGAAACTTTCAAGGCATTTGGAGAAGACTACTATGCTAGAAGAGATGTGACTGCAAAAAATCCAATAGGATTTGATTTAACAAAGAAAGATTTAGTTGCAATTGCATATTCACCTGTAACAGGAAAAACTGAAGCATTCCCATTAGTAATCTACCACCCCGTGCAAATTGTTGATTCTAATGGAAAACCCCACAAAGAGCTAACAATTGAAAATATTGCTTTAAATGATCCTAAGTTTTCAGGATGTAAAATCAATGAAAACAAAATTAATTTCAATGATTATCAAATAGAAACTACTGTTATTTCCAACCAAACTTACATCCTTGTTAAACCTCAAGGAGAAATTAATGAATCCGAAAGATTACCTCTTTATATAATTCCTTTAACTCCGGATGTATTGTTAATTCAAGATCCTCAAGCAGGAAAATTAAAAATTGGAAGCACCAACGGAGTATTAAATGCATATAAATTAATCAATGAGGCTTTAATGCAACCAAAAAAAGCAGAAGTTGCTCCATGCATTCCTCAAAAAGTAGCTAGTATATCAGTAGAAACTAAAACAATAGCACCAGTAACTAAATCAACAAAAGTTAACATAGTTCCAGACAAAAAATCAATTAATCTTAAAAAATAATTATTTTTCTATCCAAGATTAATTAGAGCATCATAATACCCATTAACTTTATTTGCATATTCTAAATCTGCACCTGCTCCACATCCAAACCCATTATATGCTCTATAAGCGGCCTGCCAAGAAGAGTAATCAGCATAAGAAGGATAAGTTGCTACACAACTATCAATAATGTTCTTAAAAGCTTCATTATTCTGATAAATATTACTTTCAACGATTCCATTTTTAAAAACAGAATATTTATCTTTCAATATTCTAGATCCGCAATGAATATTATTCCCAAGATTATTAGCTCCTTGCACATCCTCAAAAGAGCCTATAACACTTCCACAACTATCTGTGAAAGTATCAGAGATAATTTGTGTAACTCCATATGCTCCTGAAGAGGAAGATAACTCCTGATTACATTCAGTTTCCTGTAATATTAAAGCAAAGATAACCATGTAAGGAATATTATATTTTTTTGAATATTTATCTAAAAAATAAGCATAATCAGTACATTCATATTCATCCTTACATCCACAATGAGCATTCTTAAATCCGTTATTTAAATCAGTTATAGAAGCTTTTTTTATTTTAGCTAAAACTTCAGCATTAACTTTTTTCTTTTCATAAGAATATCTGAACTCTCTTATTAATTTTGTTTCATTTATCGAAGATTTAGCTAGAAAACTGTCTGCTAAATCTGTTCTATCATAAATTATATTCCCAGTATCCATAGAAATAAAACCCAAGACTGGATCTCCAGAAACAAATTCAAAATTTTGGAACATACTAGCCAATGTTCCAAGAATGTTTTGAACAAAATTTCTATCTGCCTTTAAGACGAAAGCATCAGTAGTTCCAAAAGTCTCAAAATAAACAGGAAGCCTATTAGAAGTAGCGATACAAACATTTCCAGAAGCATCAACCACCCCCCCAGTAATTCCTCCGTTGCCAGAACAATCATAGCCTAATTCATCAGCATAATACTTCCCTCCTTCTTCAAACATTGAATAAGAAGTTTCAGTATAAGCAAGATCATTTTGAGAGGATAAATCCTCATTAGAAGCTATAATCGAAGATTGAGCTTTAAGCTGGAAATATAAATTATTTACATGATCAACAAAATAATCTTGATCTGGATAAGCAGAATTACACCCCCAACCGTTATATGCTCTCAGTGCTGCATCCCAACCAGAATAATCGATATTCCCTCTTCCACAAGACTTAAATGTTTTCCCATTAGCATAGCTGTCATAATTAGCTCTGAGAATAGAAATACCAATCCTAATATTCTCCTCGGGATTTGATTTTAAATATTCTTTACAAGTCTCAACGTCTGTACTAAGGCCGTATTTTCCTTTCCATATTGAGCAAGTAATTTGCATTAATCCTGATGAACTATCAGATTGAGCAGTAGAGATACATCCTGATTCTTGAAGAAGAAGTGAAAATGCAATTAAAGGATCAACGTTCTGCTCTGTAGAATAACGTAAAATCCAGTTAGCATAATTATCACAATCTGCGCCACATAGACATTGTCTTGTGCCATCTCCATTTGAAAGTTCAGTATTACTTGCGTAATTAACAATTCCAGAAAGAGAAGAAATTATACTCCCAGTATCACCAATAGATGGATTCTTTTCAACAAGATCAGTAAGATCAATTTTTCCTTTACTATCAGTTGTTCTAGTCGTGCTTACAGCTAGAGAAGGGATATTAATATTCACCTTAAGATTTTCAATAGGCTTAGAATCAATTTTACTATAAATAAAAATTTCTCCAAAAACAAAACTGCTTTTAGCAAGTTCTCCTCGATCATTTGTAGAAACTTTTGTCTCAGGAAGAACAACGCTAATTTCTTTTAAAGGAAGCAATGTTGGATTATCTGCTATTGAAATTTCAATAATTACTTTATCTAGAGCAGTTTTAAAAATTTCACTTATCGGAGAAAGTTGAGGTTCAGCTAAAACTTCCCAGGGTTCAACTTTTGTACAAGTTTTTATTGGAAGAGGTTCACAAACATCAATTTGAGAATTGGCCGGAATTACTATTTCTTCAACAGAAATATCAACGCTAGATTCAGGTTTAGTATCTATTTTTTTTTCAGGAATAGTTATTTCTTCTGTTTTGGTATTTCCATTTTCATCACTAATCTTAATAGTTTCTTCAGTGGAAACTGAATTATTATTCTCAGAAAGATCAATTAACTTTTTTTTTTCCTCTAATAAAGTTTTAATATCAAGCAATGGAGTTCGTGGATTGAATATTCTAAGTGCTCCTCCCTTGATATCATTATATTCATCCAGAGTTATAAGTTTCTCATTGTAAAGTTTATTTATAAAATCGCTAATATATTCATTATCATCATATTTAGCATTATAAGAATAACTTGCTGCTAGACATTCTAATAAATATAACGCAACTGAATAGTTCCAATTACCAACACGAAGAGCTTTATTAGCATCACTTTCATAAGCACTAAGAGTCTGAGGGATAGTAGAAACAGCACTATTGGAATCTCCCGAAGTTCCTCCCACATATCTAAAGGCATAACTTACATACCATTCTGTATCATTTAGGGGGTAATATCCAGCTTGGATTAAATAATCCTGCCCAGGATCACTAATTACATTAACTTCAGACCTATCCGAGTTATATCCATAAAAAATAGAAGAATGTTGCGTTTTATCAGAACCTTTTGATTTTAATCCGAATATAACAATATCTCCTTTTTGTAAATTGGTTTTATCTTCTATCTCTACAAATAAATCCGGATTATCTCTAAATACAGAAATTAAATAATCAATAGATTGACATTGCTGATTTTCTAAACTTAATGCTGAAAGAGCTTGAACACAAGAAGTTGTAGTAAGAACCGTTGTAACAAATGTTGCACACGGATTATCTTTCGCTTCAGCAAACGGTCGCACGGTATCATTGCCAACATAACTCAAGGCATTATCTAAAATTGATTTTCCACAAGTAGAAGAATCATCTCTAACAATTCCAATTTTTTCCTCATAGGTTTTTGAATTCAGAAACATTAATGCTATTCCTTCTTCAAAATTCTTTTTATTCAAACCCTTAACCAAGTACTGATTAATTCCTGCAAGGGGTAATCCTCTAAAACCAGTTAATTTTCCTGTGTACTCTAAATCTGGAACAGAAACCCATTCTCCAGGTTGGTAATATTCTCTGTATCCATTAACAATTATGCTCAAAGAATTTTCATCATTAACATTTCCTTGATCCGGATTAGAGTTTGGAGTCCAGTACCATCCTAAATCCCAACCATCATTTTGATAGATAAAATAGATAGGAGTTATTGCCCCAGCACGATCAACAATTGTTTTCATATTTCTAGAAAAAGAAATTTCTTTTGAGTCTGATTCAAGAGATCTATAATAAGTTGAAGGTCCAGTAACTAAATCTGTAAGAGTTTTAATTCCATCAAGATAACTTTTACCATCTAAAGAAGATATCACTACTTTTTCTCCATCGGTAGTTAATCTAGAATTTGTAGTTGCATGATAAATATTCTCACTATTATTAACAAGAATCCAGTCGATTAATAAAAAACTCTCTCCAGAAGGAGAATCCGAAGGACTAATTTTAATAGTTTCTTCCACATTCTTACAATTTAAAGACCAATGCCAAGAAGAATTAAAATACTTAAAGCATAGATTACTTGATAATATCCCGCTATCAATTAAGTTTATTTTTAAAGAATTTAATTGAGCTTCATTTGTAGTTTCTCCTCCTGCAGGAGTTTCTCCAGTTCCAATTTCATCTGTTCCTCCATCAGTATATTCCAATGGTCCAACAAAAAGGCTATCATAGGAAAGAGAAATTGGTGCCACCACAGTCATTTCATCGTTACCAGAAATAACTACTCCCAAGACTTTGGAGTTTTTATCTAAAACTGGAGCACCGATCATTCCTTCTTCAAATTTTAAATTTAAATCCATTCTAGAATAAACAGTTCCAGTTGAAGTAACAGCCGAAACAACATCATTAACAGCAATACCATCAATTTGTTTTACTCCTTCTTGATTTGAGGCAGGAGAATAATATCTAATAGATACTGTTTTTATTAAAGAAAAATTTTCTAAAGAAACTTCAAAAGCATTAACGAAATAAGGTTTTTTAATTGCATTGATAATCTCTCCATTGGGTTCTATTGAAAGAGGAGAAACATACCCTCTAGAAATTTCAGTTAGGTCTGCTTCTTTAGAAATTCCAGGAGAAGCATAAAGAACATAAGGATATATTGCAACAACATTTTCTCCAATTGCAGAAACAAGATAATTATTTCCACCATAATTCATGAAAAATCCACTGAACAAGAAAGCATTTGACATATCTAATTTATCCATAGATTCCGCATCAGCGAATAATCCAATTCCCAAAACGCTAATTGGTTTTGGAACAAACAAACTCTTTGCTAGCTCAGCATAACTTTTTCCTCTTAATAGTAAAAGATAAGAATATTTATTATCTTGATAAACTTTAGCCAAGTTCTCAGATATTAAATTTATTCTTTCCTGAAAGTCTGTTATGTTTCCCAATCTATCAATAAAAGATTTATACTGATCATCAGTCATATAACCTTGGCTAGCAACAAGTTTAGCAATTGTATCATTTTGAATTGCAGCCAAAGCTTGATTCTGTGTTGTGGCAAATTTGAAAACTCTATCTAAGCTATCTGTATCTAACCAGCATCTCATTGTTTCATCACCGCAATAACCAACATCTTTCCAACGAGCATTAGACAAATTAACAAGAGCATCACTTCCAGCTCCAGGATTTTGATTAGCACAAATTCTTATAATTCCCTCATTGTAAATTTGAGGATCAATTAGATCATTAAGTCCTTCCTGAACATTTGGATTCAACAAGCTATACCAACTAGCAGTTCCTGAAACACAATCTTTTTCAGTCTGAACATTAAAGTTAGTTACAGTTTCATTAATATAAGCATCTTCCAAATAATTATATGCAAAACTAGTTGTAGCTTCTCCAAATCCACATTCTTCCTGACCATTCACATTAACACATAATTCCTTATATCCAGCAGGATAAGTGAAATCAACTGTTTCAGTTTTATATTCACCCTTTGAGATATAACCCGATGCCACCAATCTTCCAGTTTGTAAATCCTGATAATAAGAACTTGTTGGTCCTTCTCTTAGATAAACTCTAAAATAAGCTCCTCTATCTTTTCCAGCAAAGATATGATAGAAAACTTTATACTGCGAAGTAGGAGGATTGGTTGCAGTTGTCAGAGGAATCTCGTCGAATTTAGCGGTATACTGAGGGGGAGAATCCGGTTGAGTTAATACATCAAGAAGACCTGCTGCACTTGGATAGGCAACAGAAGCATAGCTCTTACATAAAAGGCCACCAACTTCCTCTGAACTTCTAAGTTTAAACGCCTTGAAAGAATTTGAAGCATAAAAGTTTGTAAAATATTTATAAGAGCTTTGGAAATTTTCCCAGGCTGAATTAAAGGTCATATACTCTCCACCACCACGTTTGCTCTGACCAGTTAGAGCAGAAATTATTTTAGGTAGAGCCATATTTGTCAATGGAGCTGCCTGTCTCCAGAAAAATTCACAGATATAAATACTTCTAACTTCATCGCAAATTCCAACAGTTTCTCCTGTGTCTAAACTTTGTTGTAAACAGTCTTGATAAGATTTAGTGATAGTTAACCAATTATCCATTCCTGCTTGGACACCAGTTAAACAAATTGGAGCAATAATTCCTTCTTGAGCATTTGGAGCACATAGAACTAAACTTCCAATAATCCCAGATTGAATAACATCTTTAACGGGATAGGCTCCTCCAAAATCACATCTACTAGGAGGGCATAGAACAGGGTCACAAACATTAAATAAAATTTGACATTCCTTTGGAGACATGATATCAGTACATCTCACATCAGGAATATTCACTTCAGGTGCACCAACTTTAATTTTGCTATTGATTCTTCCTCCAAGAGTCACATCTGAAATTCCATTTTTATAAAGTTGGGAAGCAGTTCTAATTGAAGAAACAGCATCACGAACTAGAGATTCAGCTTCTGCGGCAGTTAAACTAGCAACCCTAAATTCAGTTTGACTTGTTCTTAAATTAATCATTGTACAAGAATCATCACGACTAATTGAATTAAATTCTTCAATTCTATTTGAACCAACATTACACAACCAGAAGCTGTTCACTGTGCCAGATTCATAATAGGTCTGAAGTTGACCAGGAAGATAAGCTCCTTCATCCATATAAGCATACCAACCATCTTTTACATCAACAGGAACAATAGAAGGCAATCCCTTGTAAGTTCCTTCTTCATAGTATCTAATTTCAGGACTTAGATATGAATTTTGCAATTTATCTTTGGTTTGAAGGGAAACAATTAAATTAAATGGATTGTTTGAATCCGCTACATTTGCTATTCCATGAGGTTGTAATGCTCCATTATCAATGAGATAAGTTCCCGTTACACGACCATCATTATCATACTTAATTAAATATTCCTTAGAATTACTTGAATAAATAAATACGCTATCATCATTTTTTATTTCATTACCTGTTCTCTCAAGATTCAATGAAGAAGAGGACAGACCAGTTTCAGAAAAAGTATTCTTTTTCGTAATCTCTTGCTTAGATAAATTTCTCAAATCTATTTTAACATTTGAAGAATCAATTCCATATTTTGAAGCCATATTATCCACTTGCCTAAAAGCAGCTTGATTTTTATTCAGTTCATAAATTTCATTATACAAATTCTTTTTAGCAATTTCATCGTTAGGATTCTGAGCTAAAATCCTAGAATATAAATCAATATTTCTTAAATCATCCAAACTATAATACTTGCCATATTCACTAGCATTAATATTTACATTTGACAGAGTAAAATTTGGTAACCCATTTGTTCCATAAAGAACAGCATTAGTGTTCTTTATCCTGGTTCCAACATCACTAGAATAAGTTTTAACAAATGCTGTTTGATTAACAGCCTTGCCGTCAAGGATATTGCTCTGTTGAAGATTATTTGTTTCAATTAATTTTATATCTGCATTTTGTGCTTTGATTGCATCATCATAAAGATTAACCTGAGCATCAATTTCTGAAGATTTGCTAAATAAACAATCTTCCACCGAAACATAACTTGCATCTATTTTTTTAAAGTCTGCACATTTTTCATTCCAACCTCCAGAACCTTTCATAACCTGCTGACGAGCAATTGCCTTTCCATCAAAGTTTTCTACAAGATTTTTTAGGGTAAATACGGTTCCAGTAGCAAGACAAGCCGTCTTTAATCCTTGCACAACTTTTCCAAGTCCATCATTAACTTTAGTCCATTCCTCAATTGTTTTATTTAAATTTACAATTCTTTCTTGAGTTTTTTCAGGAGACAATTGAATTGCTCTTTTTTCTATACCAATTTTATAACTAAAATTAGATTCACTAGTTGCACGATTAGCTCCAGCTTTCAAAGAAACCTTTGCTTGTTTTTTTAAATTTACATTAATTAGAAGGAATTCATATCCATTGGATGTAACTGGTTCTCCTTGAACTAATTTGAGATTAGTAGTAGAATATGTTGTAGTATAATTAGAACCGCTTCTTTTTGTTCCTGCAATAGATAATTTAACTGAAGCAGAATTTAAAGCTAGACCATCCAACAGAGTAATATAATTTACTCCCTCGACTTCCTGTGAAAAATTTTCTTCTTTTCCTTTTGAAAGTTGAATAGTTTCTGCTGTTTGACTATTAACCTTTCTAATCTGCACTTCTGCACCATATTCTTCATAAACAGGTTGATATATTTCCATCAAAACAATATCTTTCATATCTCCACCAATTAGCATTTCCTTGTAAGCAGTACCAGAATTAGCCGAATTCATTCCAACCTCACATGCAAGATAATATTTTTCAGAATCAGGATAGGCAGATTTGAAATTATTACAAACAGTTTTCAAGTCAGTTGTCTTTCCTAAATATCTTGCAAGGTTTGCCTTTTCAACATAACTAGTTTCAGATAATTTTTCCTTTAAATTAAAAGGAGCAACATCTTCACGGAAATTTGATGTAATACTATCAAAATCACTATTTGCGCTAGAATAATATTCTTCAATAGTTTTATCTAAATCACCAGAATTTCCATTAGCTAAATCAACAAAAGTAAAATCAATACCGCGGAAATTCTTTTTCCAATCAGTTTTGTCTGTAGTTAAACTAATGGTTCCCTTAGCTTTCTTTAAATTTTCAATGGATAAACTATCTGCATTAACTCCTTCAACATAGGCTAGAGTTAACTTGATATCGCTAGCAGTTTTACCTAACAATCCTGATTTTTTTAATTCCATCTTACTAAGATAAATAGCTCCAATAGTATTATTTCCAATGCTATCCTTAACACTTGTTAGTTTTTCTCCAACGGTTAAATTTTTAGCTATACCATTAACTTCAATATCAACCTGAGGATAAGAGCTAAGAGTAAATGATTCTGACTTTTTATCTCCCTTACAAGAACCCTTAACCTCTTGAATAAGTCCATTTGGTTTCAAACTCTGAACTGTGCAAGCACCGTCTAAAAAGGTTCCACCTTGTTTAACTTGAAAATATTCTGAATTAACTCTAATAATTGCATAGGTTGCAGGAATCTCTAAAGCATCCAATTTCATTGTTAATGTAGCCAAACAATCAACTCCAGGGAGATAAATTGCATTGGTTGATTCTCCTACTTTCAAATTAAAAGAAGCGTATTTCACTTTATCTCTTTCTGTTCTATCTCCGAGAGTAGTTTGAAATTTATCAGTATATAATCCAATTATTGCAGAATCTTCGTCAGTACTTTCTGCTCTCAGATATCCTTTTGAATTCCAGAAACCATATTTCTCTCTATTCATCTGCCAGACATCATCACTCATTTCCGGAAGATAAAAAACATTATCTCTAATACCAAATGCTTCTGCAAGATTATATTTCATTTCAACTTTAAGTTTTCCTTCAACAGATTCTGGCATTGCACTTTCATTTGGTGTCCTCTTTAAAACAACTACCGCATAACCCAAATCTTGATATTCCAGAGGATCAGAAAAATCACTTGCAAGTCTATTTCTCCACAGAGCAGAGAATTTAGGATAAAATTTAATGCTCCTAATTTCTTTTGAATTATTAAAACTTCCAAAATTAATATTTTGAATATAACTAACATCAATTAAAGGATTTATTTTCATTGCTTGAATTTTACAAAATACAGGAACATCCTGTTCTTCTAGTAAATCACTTCTAACAACTGCAGGTGTACAACTCAAAGGCTCAACCTGAAGAAGAAAATCAGTTCCGTCTCTGCACATACTAACATCAAGAGAAGACATTCTAGCAGAAGAAAAATCTGAGAATAATCCAGAATCCTCAGAACTAAATCCAAGATAAGAATTAACATAATCTGAGCTAGTACTTTTTCCAAAGGTAGATTCAAGAAAACTATTTCCGCTTCCTGTGAAAAAATTTGCTGCTGAAGCAATTCCAATAAAATTAAAAATAAAAATTAAAAGCACCAAATATAGAATTAATTTTTTCATTTGAAACTCACCTCAATTGCTTTTGAACCAATAAATCCATAATTGTTTTGTAAATCTTCAAGAGTTTTAGGAATTCTCAACTCATTTGCATCTAATATCAAAGTATCTGATGCTTCAAGTTCATTCTCTGTGAAATAATAGGTTGTGGTTCCACCTCCAATTAAAGCATTTTTCATCATATCTGCAGGAAGTTGAATATCATAACAAGTTTGCCCAATACCAAGAACATATCCTCCCGCGCATTGTTTATAGGTATTATTTGCTGTAAGTGTGAAATCAGGAGTTCCATATAAATAAACTTCAATTGTATATTCTCCCTCGCTAAGTTCAACAGTTTTTTGATCTGGATAAACAACAGTAGAAGATTTTCCTTTTTGAGAAACAAAATTGATTATAGTATTATTCTTGAAAGATTTACCATCAGCAATAACATCCAAGTTTATAAGAAGGTTCTTGGATAAACTTGCAATTATCTGGCTGTTATTTGCAACGATAGTTTGAGTCTCTTTATATTCTCCAAATCCATTGGATCTAATAATCAATTTTCCATTCACACATTGAGGGAATTGCGCCTTCAATTGCCCTCCAACGGTTTCTCCAATATCGCAAATAGAACCAAAACATTCATAGGAAACATTTCCTTCCACCGCTTCACCATTACTATTCACAAGATTAATCTGAGCAGAGGCTAATTTATCTGAACACAGATTGATATTTTCTCCAGAATTTTCAAAACTCGAAGTCAAAGCTTCACGAGGTTTATTCCCTTGAAGAACAACTACAAATGGAAATTGAAAGAATTCTTCTCCTTTATATAATTGAATAACCACCGGATATTTCACATTGTAAACAAAATGATACGGAACATAACAAAAACCAAGAATTCCCATTCCATTCTGATTTCCGATGGGTTTAGATACAAGCAAACTTCCTTCAGCAGGGGTAATCTCATAAAAACTTTCCCAATCTTTTGAATTAATAAATCTGGCTTCAGAGTTAATAGAAGAATCAACTAAGAAATAATCCTGTTTACTTCCAGATGTTTTCAGTGCAAGAGTATTCAACTCTATTGCATCCTTAAGTTCACTAACAACTTCCTGCGCATTCCAAACAAGAGGTTTACAACTTAATTCTACTCCGTCGACTGGCGCATAAAGTCTAAGCACATCAACAGAATAATTCTCCAGGAACATTTCATCCATTTCCTGATTGTATAAGGTTATAGCATCATCATATAAATTTCCAAGATTAGAATTAACAGAAAGAGCATGAGTCTTGAAAGAATAGCTCTCTCCGCTTCGAGAAGCATCAATTCTCATTCCAATGTTCACCTTAACAACATTATCTTGAATAGTAGTTTTAACCTCTGGCTCCGCAGTAGAAATTTCATAACCTTCATCAACGTATTGACTAAAAGAACAAGTTTTAACAACAGTTTGTAAAAATTTATCTAAATCTTTTTCCATTCCATCTTTTGTAGGTACTTGAGTTTTAGGAAGATTAGCTGCAGAAAGATAATACCAATATGGAATCTTGATTCCCATAAAGTTCATATAAGAAGAAAATGGAGAGTACATTGATCCAGACTGATATTCGGGTAAAAATACATATCCCCCCTGAGTTTCGAGAAGTAGAATTCCATCAGAAATTTGAGATTCAGCACAACTTAAAAAGCTATTTTCAATTCTTTGAAAATCTGCAGGAACAGCATTTTTTTTTATCTGATCCTTAAAAATAAAGTAACTTCCAACCAAAACTACCAGAACTACAGCAACAATAATAAAAATAGTTACTTGCGCCTTCTTGCCTCTTTTTAATAGCATGGTTTAAAGACGAAAAATATCTATATAAATATTTGTTTAAAGAAATAATTAATATTGATTTCTAGACTTTTTATATGCCCTGAAATTGCTTACTCTTAGATGATTAATTCCCCCAAAAACACATAGGATTCCACCTGCAATCATAGCCCATTGATCAAACTTAGAAAGTGGGTCTCCGACGCTAAGAATACTCAAATTTAGTGTTAGAAGATAAGCTCCAACACCAAAGTATAGAATAAATAGTATCACTCTTTTTATGTCCATGGCTAAAAAAAGTTAAATGATTATTTAAACTTTCTGAATTTTAGGTTTTAAAAATAACAATTCTAAAAAGATTCAAAAATCTAGGGATAAAAACCTTTATAAAACCCCAGTTTTTCATGATTCTATGAAGTTACCAAAAACAACAAAAAGATATTGCCCCTATTGCAAGAAGAAAACAGATCAAAAAATAAAATTAGTTTCTACAGGGTTCCAAAGAGGAGCAATGGCAAGAGGTTCAAAACAAAGAGCAAAATTAAGAGGATTGGGAATAGGCATAGGAAACAAAGGAAAATGGGGTTCAAAACCTCCAATTACAAAGAATAAAAGAAAATCCAAAACAACTAAAAAGACAAATATTATGTACACATGTAAAACATGTAACAAATCAAAATATCAGAAAAAAGGTATAAGATCAGGTAAACAATTACAAGAATAAAATGGCACAATCAAAAAGAAAAAAAAGAATGTTTAATGTAATCCTCCCTTTGATTAAAAAGCAAACTCAACTAGTTGGCTATGAAATAGAAGATTTGAACGGAAGAAGCATAAGCTATGATTTAACAAGAATGCTAAAAGGTAAGGGAGCGTTGATTAGATTCTATTTAACAGTAAAAGATGACATTGGCACAGCAACAGCTAATCAATTTGAGCTAATGCCCTATCATACAAAAAGAATGGTAAAGAAAGGAACAGATTATGTTGAAGATTCTTTTGTAACAAAATGCAAGGATACTAATGTGAGAATCAAACCTCTGCTTGTTACAAGAAGAAAAGTTTCAAGAGCAGTTAAAAAAGCACTTAGAGACAAAGCAAGAGAAGAATTATCCATCTGGGCAGCTTCAAAAGATTCCCAAGAATTATTCGAAGAAATATTAAGAAATAAAATTCAGAAAGAATTAAGCCTAAAGCTTAAGAAAATTTATCCTCTATCACTTTGTGACATCAGAATGCTTGAAACCACAAAGTAAGATTCTTCTAAACAGAACATTTTTAAAACATTAATTCGAGATATAATTGTAATTACGCCTCCATAGCTCAGTGGCAGAGCGGCTGCCTTGTAAGCAGTAGGTCGGGAGTTCAAATCTCTCTGGAGGCTTTTTGCTTTGCAAAAAGACTCCTTTACGAAATTAGAAAGATTTCAGTTTGGGGGCTTTGAACGTCAGTGAAAAGAATCCTTTACGAAATTCGTAGAATTTCAGTTTGAAAGTTCCATAAAAGTTAACACTAACTGAGAATTTTGCATTCTTTGATTAGTTTTTAAGAATCTTATTTAACAACAACAGCTGTTCCAAAAGCAAACATTTCTGAAGTTGAAGCCATAATCATTGAAGTAGTAAATCTTACTGCAACAATTGCATTTGCCCCTTTAGAAATTGCATCATTAATCATTCTATTCATTGCTTCATCACGAGCTTGATTTGACATGGCAGTATAATTCTTGATTTCACCACCAACAAGATTTTTGAATCCTGCTCCAATATCAACACCCATATTTCTACATCTAACTGTATTTCCTCGAACAAGTCCAAGTACTTTTACAATCTTTTTACCGGGAACTTCATCAGTTGTAACAACTAAAAAATCATTTTTTGTCATTTTTTCCTCCTTTCATTCTAGAATAATTTACTTGCTCGATTTTATCTTCATGTTTGTTAAAAAAGATTACAAGCCCAAGAATAATTAAAGGTACACCATAGATTAAAAGAAAAACTGCTGCTCCCATGCCTCCAATAAATCCTCCAATAATTAGAAGGAAAATTCCTGCTAACATAAGACATAATCCGATAATTTTTCTAGTTTCCATGGAAATAAACAAGAAATTCACTTAATAAACCTTACCATTTTTTTATTTCGTCCTTAAACCTTTCATGCCAAGAATTAACAATTTCTAAAATCATTTCTCTAATCTTATTTTTATCTTTTATCTGATAATAGAATATGTACCCTCCGGAAGATTGATTTTTTTGACTTCTAAATAGCAAACCCTTTTCATGTAATTTCTTAACAGATCTTTGAACAGTGGATTTTTCAAAACCCAATTTTTCAGAAAGCTCTTCAGTTGTAAAAGACCCGCTTTCTTTTTTCATTAAAAATTTTATTAAAGAAAAATCCGATTTTGTCAAAGATAAACTACATTTAATAACATCTTCTATTTCAAATTTTTTGCAAGCAAAATCAATTGTCATGAGAGAGAATAGAATCAATTTTTTTCTTCAAAGCTTCTGCATTTACCAATCCCACAATTCTTCCAATTTCTTTACCTTTTTTCAAAATTACTAAACAAGGAATCCCCTGAATTCCATACTTCATAGAAAGGCCTTCTTCAGTTTGAGTATCTACCTTTGCAAATTTCAATTTTCCCTTATATGAACTACTAACACTTTCAAAAATTGGTCCCATCATTTTGCATGGTCCGCACCAATCTGCATAGAAATCCAAAATAACTGGAATCTTTGAATCAGAAACTTCTTTCTCAAAATTATCTAAAGTTATATGTAACATTTTAACCTCCGAGTACTGTGGTAAGATATCAGTCTTTTATAAACTCTTTTTAGAACTGTAAAAGAATAAAAAATAAATCCGTTCTCTTCTATTTATCTAGATATTCTGCCTTACCATCTCCCACAAGAATGACTGATATTTCTTTAGCAAGATTCACAATCTGACCTTTTTCATAGGGCCCCAGAACTTCTCCACTTGGTTCAACAAATTCTCCAACATCCTCTAAAAGAATAATCACACTATTTACCTTTTCATCTTCAGTTTTATCTCCGTTTAAAAAACTGTTCAACAATCTATCTGACTTATCTACACATTTCATAAGTTCTTCAAAAAGTTCCTTTTCAATTAGGAGCATATTATCAAAATCCTGTTTAGAAATTCCTGTTTCAGAAGCAATCAAAACTAAATTAAGAATTTTCTTTCTTCTTCTTCTCAAAAGTTCTTGAAAAAGAGTAATTGCATTTTCCAATTGCTTTTTATTCTTCAGAATAACTTCAGAAAAAACATCCCTTTCCTTAGAAGAAGCTTCTCGTTTTTCCTTGAGATATTTTGCAACATCTTTAACAAAAGTTTTTGGAATTGGTTGTAAACTTTCAGAATATCTCTCCTTTTTTGCTGCTTCGTAAATATCTTGATAGGTAATCATGCCCCTCAAAAATCATTAGTCTTTTAATAGATTACTATACTACCGAATAATTATTCCAAATTAGATTTTATACTCAAAAACCTTATCATAGGGAATAAACCATTTCTCCATTTCTTCTTCAGAAGATTTTTCCATTATCTTTCTAAAAAGTCTAATAGAGTTACCATGCGCAGAAATTGCAACGCTAACATTATTCTTTTTCATATATTTTTTTAACCATACAATAAACTTCTTAACTCGTTTTTCAATATCGTAAAAAGATTCTCCCTTAGGAACTTTAGTCTTATATCCACGATGAATTATTGCGTATTCCTTTTCTCCAAGAAATCGTTTAATTTTATTAATTAATCTCTTATCATTAATATTTTCAATAGCATCTCCATGAAAAAGCAAGGTGTATTCTTGATTTCCTAGCTTTCGTATAAATTCTTCATGAGAAACCCCTTCAAGCACCCCATAGCTTCTTTCGATCATCCTGTTGTCCTCTAAAATCTTTTTGCATTCTGGATGAAATTTTAGAACATATTTTAGGGTATCCTTAGAACGAGAAAGCCGTGTTTGAATAGCAACTTCAAATTTTTTATCTTTCAGTTTCTCAGCAATCTTTTTAGAATCTTTGATTCCTTCTGCAGTTAAATGAGAATCTTTCCAGCCAGTAAACTTTCCAAGTACATTATAATCTGTTCTTCCATGTCTAAAAAGATAAATTTTCAACTCTTTTTTCATTTATAATTAAAGAAGACTAGATTTATAAAAACTACTTAGAGAAGAAATAAAACACCAAATCCAACTAAAAAGATTAAACTGAAAATCCAAAGAAGAGTATTTCCAAGTTTTTTAGTTCCCAAAAGATAAGCCACAATAATCTTTACCACAGTATTTGCAGCGATGGCGATAAGAATGCATGTCGAAGCAATAAGATTCCCAATGCTACCAGTTTTGGACAACCCAGACATTGTTAAAGCGATAACATCCACATCTGCTAAACCAGAAAAAAGGCTGGTAAAATATAATCCCAAATCCCCAAAAGAAATTTGCGCTATTCTTGAAATTAATAAAATTAAAGCGAAAAAAAGTCCAAACTTTAATGCAGGCATAAATGCAAAGGGCTGTTTTAACTTAAGATCAATTTTTTTCATTTTTTCTTTTTTCTTGGAAAAGAAAAATGCAATTCCAAAACTCATAAGAGCCATAGCTACTAATGGAAGAATTAATGTGCCCAATAGGATGGGATTAACAACCGCGATGACAAAAATAATTCTAAGAAACATAACCCCCAATGCAGTAACTATTGCCAAAACAAAAGGAGAAGTAATTTTTTTATGCTTTTTACTTTCTGCTGCCATTGAAAATGCAACTGCAGTAGAAGAAACTAAGCCCCCCACAAATCCTGCAAGACCATAGCCCTTCTTTGACCCAATAAATCTAACAAGAATATAACCCAAAAATCCAATACCAGCAATAAGAACCACCATCAGCCAAATATTATAAAAATTAAACACATCAAGTTTCAGTAAAATGTTATCACTAATTCCAAAAGAAGAAAAGACGCTATAAAGTCCAGGAATATCCATTGGAGAATAATTTTTATTGGGAAGGAATGGCAAAACCACGAATGATATTAAAGCAAATTTAATCACTGCAATTAATTCTTTTTTCTCAATGTTATGAGCAAACTCATGTAAATTTTCCTTGAACGTTAAAAAAGCCGTGATTAAAACAGCTAGAACAACTGCAACTTCAGTATATCCTGTTGTACACATAGCTCCAACAATATAACTTAGAACAGCACTAATCTCCGTTGTAGAAGAAGGAATTCCAAATTTTAATCTATCGAAAACAGAAGAAACAATACTCATCAATAAAACTCCCAAAAATCCTGCTAAAACAAACCAAGAAAGAATTGACTGAGAGAGATAACCCAGTATAGCTCCCAGAAGAGTAATCAGAATAAATGTTCTAAAGCCTGCAAATTTCTTAAGACCCTCTTTTTGCTGAGTATACTCTCTTTGAAGCCCGATTAAAGCTCCAAGAAAGATTGCAATCACCAATCCTATTAATACATTCATGAAAATTGATAGTAAAAAGAATATTTAAAACTATTCTGCTAACCAAAACCCAAACTTTATTAATCCTAAAAAAACTTCTATTTTAGAGTATTACCATGTTTGGAAAATTAAGAGAAAAACTAAAATCCTGGGTAAAGAAAGTTTCCGAAGAAACAAACGAAAAGATAGAAGAAGC
>CAIKWG010000052.1 GCA_903831045.1 uncultured archaeon
GTCTTTTTTAGGTACGGTAAACTAAATCCCGAACATTCTACAAAAACTTCTTTTGTGGAGTCAGTTATTTTTCCAGTTTCATGAGAATTGATAATAGGGGGCATTGACAGTATTTTGTCATTTCCATCGATGAAAACTGGGAATTTTTCCTGTCCCCCTAATAGATGTGCATACTCTCTTCCAGCAGGATGTTGAGACAAAATTTGTAAACCAGTTATTTCTTTTGGGAACTCTAATGGTTGAAACTTAATTTCTTCAGGTTTTTTTGCCATAAAAGATATTGGAAGTTTTATCTTTTCTAAAGGATAAATTCCAATAGCTAGCTTTTTTCTCTTTCTTGCAAAAGTAGTGTGCAGTTTTTCCTGAATATCAATTAATTCCTTAATTTTAGCATCATTTAGCTTCAAATTTTTAATAATGGCGCATGCAGTGAATGGTCTCACCTTCTTAACAGATTTGTCTACCGTGACCTTAAAATCTTTTTCAGGTTTATTGATTTTATAAGGTTTTAATTTTTCTCCCTTCAAATATGGCAACATTGCTCTTACGAATCCTTGCAACGAAAGCAAATCAGGTCTATTCGGTGTAACGTCTATCTGTAGCTCTTCTTCAGTCAGGGATTCAACGGGAGTTCCAAACATAGAAATTTTATCCTCAACTTCATTAGTTATCTTTCCAATTCTTTTTTCAACTTCTTTCCTGTTCATTGATACAATCGTCATTCTATTTCTCCCAGTATTTTATCTCTCTCAGTTTAGTTATATTGTTCTTATATGTTTCTCTAAGATCTTTAATTTTATATGATTCCATTATAATTCTATCAAATCCTGGTCCCCATGCCAATACCGGAATATGTTTTCCGAATATGGGGATAGTTACTTCTGGTCTAAACATTCCCGCACCACCAAGTTCCATCCATTCTTTTCTTTCTTCATTCCAATAGTCTATTTCTAAGCTAGGTTCTGTGTAGGGAAAGTAACTAGGTCTAATTCTAATTTTTTCGTAACCCATTTTGTTAAAGAACTCAACTAGATAACCTAAAAGTTGCCTAAAATTTGCATTTTCATCCACAACAATTCCTTCTGTTTGATTGAATTCAAATCCATGTTTCCAATCCACAGTCTCATTTCTGAAGCATTTCCCAAATGCGAAGTATTTTGCAGGATATTCCTTATTTTCTGCAATTTTCTTCAGAGTTTTGGAAGAAATACAAGTTGTATGTGTTCTAAGCAAAACTCTCTTTGAAATTTCTTCATCAAATTTATACTCCCAACCTTTACTTCCATCAACTCCTCCTTCATGTGCTTTCTTTACATTCTCGACTAGCTTTTTATCAGGCAAAGTTCCCTTTAGTCCTTTAATAAAAAAAGTATCTTGCATTTCTCTAACTGGATGATCTTGTGCAGTAAACAATGCATCAAAGTTCCAAAAACTGTTAACAACCATGCCGCCTGTCATTTCTTTGAAACCCATGTCTAACCAAATTCTCTTAGCATAATCTGTAGCTTGATTAACAAAATGTCTTTTACCACCAACTATTCTAGGAACTGGTGAAACGATGTCATATCGTCTAAATTTCTTACCCTTCCAACTACCTGCATTAATCATCTTGGGCGTAAGTTGCTCTATTAGGTCTTCACTCAAGTTTTCCTTTATAATCTCTTTTCCAAGCAAGGTTAGTTCAACTTCTATTTTCTTTTCAGATTTTATTTCAATTATTTCCTTTCTATTCTTTAAAGA
>CAIKWG010000053.1 GCA_903831045.1 uncultured archaeon
GATTCAGGTTTAGCATTAAGAAATTTAACTGGAGCGAATAAAGAACAAACAGAATATTTATTTAATCAACTAAAAGCAAGAGGGATAAAATTAAAAGATTTTCCAATTTGGTTAAATCTAAGAGGATTAGAGTTAGATAAAAATCTAAATTTTAATTTAACAGATGAATCAATATTCTCAACAGAACCCTCTCTAAATTGGAAAAATGGAACACATTATTCAAAAACTAATAATTTAGGTTTACCTTTAAAAGAAGATACTTCTTCATCAAGGCAAATTTGGACTGCAGATAACGCGTTGTCGAGATGCTATCTGAACTGGGGCTCGAGTCTGCTCTCTGACATTTCAGGTCTTGCGTATTCGGTCGACTATGGCAGGGTGGTCTTAGCGAAAACCCGTTAGGGTTTGAGCTCACGAAGACGCGTAAGCGTCTGAGGGTTAAATAAAACAAAACAAATAAACAAAAAAATAAAAAATGAAACAAAAACTTTCAATAACAATTGATGAAGAGAAGGTGCAAAGAATAGAAGAGCTTTTGCAAGAAGGTTTCTTTAGAAATAAGTCTCATATCTTAGAATTCGCTTTAATTAAATTCTTGGAGAATTATAATGGTAGATCAAAATTATGAAATGTATAAGAAAGCATTTGGAGAAAATGCAGCTAAATTAATTAGAGAGAATTATCCAGAAAGTTTAGATGGTTCGGACTTTTTTCATTACATTTCTAGAAAATGCAAGACTAAAAAAAATGCTAGCAATGTATTAAGTAATATGGAAAATTTGTTATACCTTAAAAATTCCTTTCTAAATGATAAAAAAGATGATGAAAGAACAAAAAGCAAAGGGAATCTTGATGATTTACTAGAAAAAGCAGGATATGATTACAAGAGAATTACTAATGTTGAAGAACTAATGGATTATAAGAAATATTACTCTGAAGGCGAGGTTTTATGTACTTATAACAACCCTGCAGAAAGATTGAAAGATTATCATATGTTTGTGCTGTCTAAAAAGGATTTAAAAAAGATAAAAAGGAGTCAAAATCCTAAAAGAGAAGATGAATATAGTACGAGTTTGTTAAATCTTCAAATACATAAAAAATTTAATAATGTTTCAATTAAAAGTCGTTACAATCATACTGTTAATAATCCTGATGCAGTTTATTCAGGAGATTTAAATAAAATAGCCGAGGGATTAACTGGTGCTATTGAAAACGAGTTAGGCATAAAAATAAACCATAAAAGTGGGGTAGAAATTCCAGATAATCTGAAATTAGCAGAAGGCTTTGTTATCAACTACTGGGTTGAAAGAAACAATATTTACGTTGGGGAAGACGTGTATGTTGATAATGATAGTGTTCATTGGATTGATACTAATCAAGAATTAATTGCAGACCAATTTTTAATTAATTTCAAGGAAAAAACAGTTAAAGATTTATTGGGAACAGATGAATCTTTTCTCAGAGAAGATTTAGAAAAAGCATTAAGAGAAAATAAATTGGAGATAAGTAAGTTAAAATGAACATAAAAATTAATCACGGAAGAATCATTGGAATTGAAAATCAAACCTTAAATCCAATTCTCCCAAATTCAGATTTATCATACGTAGAAGATAAAGATTTATTCAAGGAAATTAGAAATTATATAAAATCAGAGCATCCAAAATTAGAAAATAAATTAACTTTTGCTGATAATGTTATGAAGAACTCAAACACCTATCTTGTAACAGCAGTTGATATGTTTTCTAAAAAGTATCATTCAGATTATAGAATTCCAACTCAAGCAGATTTAGAAACAGATTTGAATAAGTTCAAAGGATTTTATGTGGATTCAGGTTTAGCATTAAGAAATTTAACTGGAGCGAATAAAGAACAAGCAGAATATTTATTTGATCAACTAAAATCAAGGGGAATTAAAATTGAAAATTTTCCACTTTGGTTAAATCTAAGAGGATTGGAATTAGATTCAAATTTGAATTTTAATTTAACAGATGAATCAATATTCTCAACAGAACCCTCTCTAAATTGGGCAAGTGAGACTAAATATTCCAAAGTAAATTCAATTGGGTTACCTGAAGCAAAAGATGCAAGTGCACCAAGACAAATTTGGACTGCAGATAACGCTTTGTCGAGGTGCTATCTGGACTGGGGCTCGTATCTGGGCTCTAACAATTCAGGTCTTGCGTATTCGGACGACGATGGCAGGGTGGTCCTAGCGAAAACCTGTTAGGGTTTGAGCTCACGAAGACGCGTAAGCGTCTGAGTTGTTGAAAAGAAGACAAAGATTTATTAATTCTTTTGAATTTTTATGATTCCTAGCCATCAGGCTAGGCCACAAGTCAGTTTATTTGCACATTGTTTAAATTTATTTTAAGTCAGTAAAATTCAGCTTTAACAATAAGTAGTTATGAGATGAAGACGAAAATTGAAAAAGCAGTGGCAGAATAAAAATCTGATAATTGGTAAATTGGCTAATCCATTGTCGAGATGCTATCTGAACAGGAACTCGAATCTGAACTCTAACAATTCAGATCTTGCGAATTCGAACGACAATGGCAGAATGACTTACCTTTTGGCTAGCAAAATGAAATCCTTCACAAATCTTTATGGGGAAATTATCTCTCTAAAGAATCTAATTCTTGCTTATAAAAAAGCAAGAAAAGGAAAAACAAAAAGAAATTATGTTATTAACTTTGAAGAAAACCTTGCTTATAATTTAAAAATTTTGCATGAAGAACTAAAAAACGAAATTTATCTTCCAAAACCTTTAGAGAGCTTTATCATTAGAGATCCAAAAACTCGTTTAATCTCTAAATCTGATTTTAGAGATAGAATTGTTCATCATGCTCTATGCAATGTAATTGAACCAATTTTTGATAAAACTTTTATTTATGACTCTTGTGCAAATAGAAAAGGAAAAGGTACTTCTTTTGCAATAGAGAGATTTGAAAATTTTCAAAGAAAAGTCACCTGCAATTTTTCAAAACAAGTTTTTTGTTTGAAAGCAGATATAAAACATTATTTTCAAAGTGTAGATAGAAAAATACTCTTAAATCTAATAAAAAGAAAAATAAAGTGTGGTAAAACAAATAGATTAATAGAATTGATATTAAATAATTTTCAAGGACAAAAAGGAATGCCCTTGGGGAACTTAACTTCCCAGTTTTTTGCTAATCTTTATCTTAATGAATTAGACTATTTTGTAAAATTCTCTCTTAAAGCAGAATATTACATCCGTTATGTTGATGATTTTGTGATTTTACATAAATCTAAGGTTCAATTACAAATTTGGAAAGAAGAAATAAGCAATTTTCTAAGGATTTATCTCAAAGTCGAGTTACATCCAGATAAATCAAAGATAATCTCCCTGTCAATGGGAGTTGATTTTGTAGGATTTAGGCATTTTTATTATTTTAGACTTTTAAGAGCTAGAAATGTTAGGACTTTTAGAAGCAAATTATCTCTATTTCAAAAAGGAGAAATAAGTTCAGAAAAATTCAAAGAAATTTTGCAAGGCTTTTTAGCTTACTCTGAACTGGCAAATAGCTATAATTTGGTTAAATACTTCTAGACATCGCTCGATTATGCCAAAAAACCTATATGCGCGAACCGGGACTCGAACCCGGGTCAGAACGTTGGCAACGTCCTATTCTAACCACTGAACTATTCACGCCTATTAGAATAAGTATTTCTTTAGGTTTAAAAGATTTTAGTTAAGGCGTTATACACAAAAATATTACTTCTTTTCTGATTGAAGAAGTTTCTTAACAATTATAAAAATTACCAATGCTACAATTGCAAAATAAATAAAATCAGACAAGAATTTTCCCCAGGAAAGTAAGAACGGTCCTAGTCTAAGAACTGCCTGTTGCCAAGTTCCACTTGGAATAAGCGGATTGATTAAAGGCATTACTATATTATCTACAAGTGATTTAACCAATTGGTTTGCAGCAGCACCAACAACAAATGCAATTGCAAGTCCAACTATTTTATATTCTCTTAGAAATTCTCTAAAGTCTTTTGCAAATTTGTGCGGAACTTTCTTTTTTATTCCCTCAGGAATTTTTTCTCTAATCTTTTTTCTACTCTCTTGAATCGCTACTTTGTGTTTATTCATCCTCTCTTTCAAATTGGCCATATTAAACTAATGAATTGCGTATATTTAAAGTTTATTTAATTGTGAATTTTTGATTTCCCACAATCTTTTAAATCCCAAATCCTTCTAATTTAAGAGGTGAAATATGTATCTTCCAATTTTAGGAGCAGCAGCATTAGCAACAGGAACAATAATAGAAAGATTAATTCTTAAAAGAAAAAACATATCTGTAAAATTTTATGAAACCTATAGTTTTCTGGCAATTGTTCTAGTTATGCTTCCCTTTGTTTTTTTATTTTGGAAGGTTTCTCCTGAAGCATTAACTACAAAAAATATTCTTATTTTTGCTTTAATATCATTTACTGCAGTTCTTGCAAATCTTTTTACTTATTATTCGATTAAAGGAGAAAAAGTTTCCAATCTTGAACCAGCAAAAGTAACGGAATCTCTTTTTACTATTTTACTTGCAATTCTCTTTAGCTTCATTTTTGGTGAAGTTCTCTATGAGAGAAATAGTCATGTGATGATTCCTGCACTAATTGCAGTAGCAGCTTTACTTTTTTCTCACATAAAGAGACATCATTTTGAATTTAATAAATATTTTTTAGCGGCAATAGGTGGAAGTTTTTTCTTTGCTCTAGAATTAGTTCTCTCAAGATTGATTCTTAATTTTTATTCTCCTTTTTCCTTCTATTTTTTGAGATGTGCAACAATATGTTTATTCGGATTTATTTTGTTTAGAGAAAAAGTGCCAAAAGAATTTGATCACCATACGCTCTTTCATATGTTCCTAGCTGCAGCCATTTGGGTTATATTCAGAGTTACAGTTTATTATGGTTACATGAAAATTGGGATAATCTCAACTACACTAATGTTATTACTTGGACCTATCTTGATTTACTTCCTTGCTTGGAAATTCCTCAAGGAAAAACCTTCCTGGAAAAATATTGTTGCCTCAATAATAATCATAGCCTGTGTTGCCTATGCAAATTTTGCCTAGATAAAAACATTTTTCAACTGATAAGAATTCTCTAACCTATGATATACGATGTGCATGCCCATATGGATTTTTTTAAAGAAGAAGAATTAAAATCAATTCTAGAAGATTCTAAAATAGCTCTGGTTATTTCAAATTCTGTTAATATGAAATCCTGTGAAAATAATCTCGAGCTTTCAAAGAAATATTTAAAACTAAAACTTGCAACAGGGCTTTACCCAGAAGATAATCTCAAATTAACTGACTTTGCTAAGTTGAAGACTTTTGTTAAAAACAACAAAAAGCAAGTATTTGCAATAGGGGAGATAGGATTAGATAAACAGGAAAAATGTGATTTTAAAATTCAAGAAAAAATATTCATTCAAGAACTTGAACTTGCAAAAGAACTGAATGTTCCTTCAATAATCCATACTCGTAAGGCAGAAAGAGAAGTTATTGATATTCTGGAAAATTTTAAGGAGCAAAGAATTATTCTTCATTGTTTCTCCGGAAATTTTAAACTAATTAAACGAGCTGTTGAATTGGGATTTTATTTTTCAATTCCTGCAATTCTAATTAGAAGTGAGCACTTTCAAAAACTTGTTGCAGAAGTTCCAAGAGATAGAATTCTCACAGAAACAGATTCTCCCCTTTTATCCCCCTACAAAGATAAACCAAATCAACCAGCTTACATAAGAGAAACACTAAAGAAACTAGCGGAGATATGGAAAATTTCAGAAAAAGAAGCTGAAAATCAAATAGAAAAAAATACAAGACATATGTTTTCAATCAAATAAAATCTTATAAAGACTGATTATATTCTAAGTCTATGATAGACGAGATTGCAAATAGATTATATGGTATTGCAAGATTAGTGACCTTTGGTTACCTTGCTGGTGAAGGATTAACTTATATCAGTGAAAGCCCGGCATTTACAGAAGGACTTAATCTTAGAACTGGAGTAGATTTAGCTCTGAGAGTTCTTCCAACAGCTTTCTTTGGAGCTCTAGCCTATGAAGGGCTTAAGGATGCAGAAGATGGGACAGTTCATGCAATCGTTTCTAAATTAGAAAAGAATTTATAAAAATATATTTCTCAGTTATGTCATTCCACAACCGCAACCCCTACCATTTGAACCCATGCTACAGGAGTTTCCTCTAGCAGGAATATTTGATTGAATTTGTTCTTTTGTTGCAGTTCCAGATTCGGTTACAATAAAGCTACCCCTTAGCATTCCCATGCTACAACTAAAGGATATCGTTCCAGTTTTATCTGGAGTAAATTCAATAACATTTAATCCTTCCTTCAAACTTTTTTTAATTCCATAGGAATTTAGGATTATTTCATCGTTGCATGCAGTCAATTGTTTTACATTAATGTTCCATTTAACGGGAATTCCTTTTTTTAGAACAAAAGAGCTTGGAGAATATCCAGATTCAGAGATATCCATATTAATTTCTTGAACAGTATTTGTTGTATCCGTTTCACTTTTATTTATAATAGCATTACTGGTTAATCTAGGTTGTACAGCTGAAACAAAGATTCCTCCAATAAGAAGAATAGCAATAATTGCGACTGTAATTATCCATGTTTTCATATTATTTTTGCCTCCTTGTTCAAGTTAGAATAAAATATGGATTATATTTGGTTTGGTGCAACTAGTTACATTAATTAACCGCAACATTTAAATATGTGTATTGTTGTAACTATAGAATGATATATTCAATATCTTTAATACTGAAGGATAGAAAGTTTAGAATGATGGAGAGAGAATTTGCAAAGCAGAATAAGGTTCTTAATCAAAAAGAAATTGAAATGCTTATAAAAAATCTTAATACTAATCTACCGATATTAGAATCTGCAGTAGCAAGCCATAAACCTATTGGGGGTGTCCCATATTATACTTTTACTCCTGGGCTTTACGGTCCTCTAGCAGGTCATGATGATTTTAGAAAAGCAACAATCGCAGCTGGAGTTGGGGCTCATAAAGATCAGATTTCAAAAGAAGACTTACCCTATGTTTATTCTGCTCTAGAAGCATTAAGTCCATTGAACAAAGGAAATGCAAGAACAAAAATTCTTGCCTGGGACTCTCTAGGAAAAGTTGGAATGATATATCCAGAAGTTTTTAATCAAGAAGAAGAAAGGGCTAGGGAAGCCTTAAACCTAAGTAAGGATATTAATGCAAGTTCATATTTAGATAATTCAAACAATCTAGGGGCAGTTTTATTCCTGGAAAAATTTCTTAATTCTTCAAAACAAGGAAGAGTAGAAAGATTATTGCAAGATACTATGTTAAATTCTGATTCAATTGCATCAAAGGCAATGTTAACCTATTTAGCCAAAGCAAATGGATTAAAATTAGAAGAGATTGTACCTTTCTCTGATTTAAATCCAAGTTTAGTTGATTTCTACAAAGAAGTAAAAGCAATCAACTTCTTTAATGCAGCTGAGATAGATAGAGGTTATCAATTATGTGGAGTTGCAAGCAAGGCGGATTTTCCATTATGGGAAGGAACTCCTCACGCAAAATGTATAACTCAAACAATGTCTACTGTTAGAGGTTATCCTGCTGCCCTAGGAAGATTTTCTGAAAAAAATTATAAAGAATTTATTAGAAGAGAATAGTTAAATTTTCTTTCTTCTTAATAGATTAGCATTTGTTACAACAGTTATTGAAGATAAGGCCATTGCTATCTCTGCTATTACTGGCTGAAGAGTTCCAGAAACTGCTAGAGGAATGGCGATAATATTATATGCAAAAGCCCAAAATAAGTTTTGTTTTATTTTGGAAAAAGTATATTTTGATAAATTTATAGAAGCCACTACTCCCTTTAATGAACCATTTGCAAGAACGATATCCCCTGCTTCCATTGCAATATCTGTTCCAGTCCCCATTGCTATTCCCACATTTGCTTGTTTCAATGCAGGAGCGTCATTAATTCCATCTCCTACAAATGCAACCATTGCATGTCTTTGTAATTCCATAACCTTTTTTGCTTTATCTTCGGGTAAAACATTGGCAATGACCATTTTGATTCCTACTTCCTTTGCAATTGCTCTAGCTGTTCGTTCATTGTCCCCAGTAATCATTACTGTTTTGTATCCCTTAGAATTTAGAATAGAAATTGCTTTAACAGAATCTTCTTTTACGGAATCTGCAATGCCAATAATTCCTAGACATTTTTTATTTTCTGCAACACTTATTGTAGTATACCCTTTATTTTCAAATTCTTCTATCTTGTTCTCGAATATCCTGAGATTAATGCCTTCTTCTTTCATTAAAAGAGAATTTCCTATAACAATATTTTTATTTCCTACTTTTCCTTCAATTCCTCTTCCTCTCAGAATTTTAAATTTGTTAACCTTTAGATATTTTTTTAGATTAGCTTTATTTACAATGGCCTTGGATAAAGGATGTTCACTATTTTTTTCAAGACTTCCAGCAAGTTCCATTAAATAGGATTCTTTTACTCTAGAAAAAATTTCTTTTACTTCTGGTTTACCTTTAGTTATTGTTCCAGTTTTATCAAAAACTATTATCCTTACTTTCTTCATTGTTTGAATTGCTTCCCCTTTTCTAATAAGAATTCCTCTTTTAGCTCCCATTCCACTGCCTACAGTTAATGCAATTGGTACCGCAAGTCCGAGTGCACACGGACAGGCTATAACCAGAACAGAAATTCCTACTCCAAGTGCCCTTCCAAAATCATTTCCAAATGCCCACCATCCAGCAAAAGTTAGGGTAGCTAGGATTAATATTATTGGAACAAATATACTAGTAATTCTATCAGCAAGTTTTTGTATTGGAACCTTTGTTCCTTGAGCTTCTTCAACCAGTTCAATGATTTGCGCTAGGAAAGTATCTTTTCCAACTTTGGTAACTTTAATATACAGAATTCCATCCTGATTGATTGTGGCTCCTATTACTGGGCTTCCCTTCGCCTTGTCATTTGGAATACTTTCTCCAGTAACCATTGATTCATCCACAGAGCTTTCTCCTCTGATGACTATACCATCTATTGGAATTTTTTCACCAGGTTTAACGATGATTATATCTCCAATAACAACTTCAGCAATTGGTATTTCAATTTCATTTTTTCCTCTTACAACTCTTGCATTCTTTGCTCCTAGTTCAAGAAGCTTTTTTATCTCTTGAGTTGCTCTTCCTTTAGCTTTTGCTTCAATATATTTTCCAGTAATAAATATAGCCATAATCATCGCAGATACGCCAGAATAATCATTAATAATCATAAAGAAAGTTAATATTCCAGTCAAATAGGCAATAAGAGTTCCAAGAGAAATAAGAGAATCCATATTAAAATAAAATGTGAATAATCCCCTTAATCCTGATTTAAGTGTAGAAAAACCTATTACAAAAATTACTGGAAATCCAAAAATTAAAAGTATTAATGTTAAAATTTCTTTTGGCAAGAACATGAAATTAAAAAATTTCATAGAAATCATAATTATCGCAATTGGAAGAGCAAAAATCCAACTACCAATTAATTTGTTTTTCCAATTTTTTACTTCAGCATCTTCTTTAGGTTGAGAATTATTTTTTTTCATTTTTACAATTATTAATGTTTATTCTATTGAACTTACCTTATACCCTGCTCTTTCTACGGCTTTTTTGAGTTCCTCTGGTTTTGTCTTTTCATCTATTTCAACAAAAGCTTTTTTTCCTATTACACTTACATTGACTTCCTTAACTCCAGAAACTTTCTTTAAACTTCTTTCTATATTTCCTGCACAACTTGCACAATGCATTCCATCAATTAGAATTTTTATTTTTTTCATTTTTTCTTTTTCTCCTTTTCATTTAATTTTTTTATTAGGAAAGCTATTCCTAGGGAAATAGCAATAATTATCAGAATTCCTATGATTGATCCTAAAATTCCAAATCCCCCATAGCTGTTCATTGAACAGATTTGATTATTAAATACCATTTATTCTACCACCAGAGTTCCAGTTCCCATTCCCATACTGCAGGCAAATCTGAAACTACCTTTTTTATTTGCTGTAAATTCTACATAATCCTCTGGTGTTGGAAGATTTTTGGCAATTCCAAAATCTCTTATAACAAGAGATCTATAGCATCCTCTAACACTAGAATCCAAGCTTATTCTTACAATCTCGCCTTCTTTTACTGTGATAGTATTTGGATAATAGTTATAATTTTTTATTCCAAGAGTTATCTCGTTTATCTGTCCTTTTCCAGAATCATTATTTAAATTTCCTGCAGATCCATGTGGAACTAAAAAAATCATTCCTGCTCCTATCAGCAGTATTCCTAAAATAATCGCATATACATAGGCTTTCATTGGAATAATATGCTCCTTGGTCCAAAGACAATCATTAAAGTAGTTATAATTGTAAACACAATGCTAAGCAAAATAACATCCCAGGAGTTTACCTTTACTTCTTCTTTTCTTTCTTTAGTCTCTTCATAAATCATATAACTCAGTCCAAATAAGATTCCTCCACAAATAATTAGAACTACAATTGAAGCTGCAATCAAATTATCATTTAACATCATAACTGCAGTCATTGCTCCCATTAACCCGCCCATAAAACCAGACATCATTCCTTCAAGAATGCCCATAATCCCGCAGGATGCTCCATTAATAATTCCGAATATAAGTCCAACGAGTATTCCGAACATGCTTCCCCAGAACATACCATTAGTAGCTCCAACATAAAATCCAAGAAGGAAACCAGATACCATTCCGATGGTCATCCCAATCATCATTCCGCTCATACACGCAAAATTTTTGTAAACTCTAATCTGTTTTATTAGAGTTAAAACAAGAGCATAGGATATAATAGACAAAAGAATAAAGATTCCATATTTTGGTAATAAATTATTTACATTCTTTAAAAAAAGAAAGTACATTACAGCCAATGCTATAAAAGAAAATGCAAGCGAAAGGAAAATATTTTGTAATAATTTTCCTTCGACTTTCTTTCCGTCTAATTCTTTAACAAAATTTTTGAATGCCATGATTATTTTATATTCTAATAGTTTATATCCAGTTTGGTGAAACTAGTTTCAGGGTTTGAGAATAACAATATTATTCATTCCACGTCTTTTTCTTTCAATCAACTGCTTAGCTTCAAGCTTGTCTAGAAGACGAGTAATTCCAACTTTTCCAATATCTAATCTTTCCATTAGTGTTGCCTGAAATATAGCGCCACTTTCTTTTTCTAGAATTTCTATTAAAGCCTTCTCTTGATTATCTAATTTAGACTTATCAATTTTCTTTGTTTTATTCTTCTCTTGAACTTTTTTTATTATTGTTTTTTCTTCAGGTTTTGAAAACATGATGAATAATCCTATTGCTGCGACTATAATTATAACTGTAACGCTTATCCAGAACTGAATAGCCATTGTGTCATACATAGCACAGTCTGGACCATGTGTGCATGTTTCAGTGATTATTTTATTTAGAGAGAAATTAAATATTAAAAATAGAATTATCATTACAACTGACATTCCAAGGATCATCCAGCCGACTTTTTTATTTTCCATTTTTTTTCTTTTTTCTATATTCTTCTATTGATTTTTTTAATGCTTGAATAGCCATTGTCGAACAATGTAGCTTTATTTGAGGTAAACCTTCCAATGCACTGGCAACATCTTTCATAGTTATTTTTTCGGCTTCCTTTAAAGTTTTGCCTTTTGCAATAATTGTCAATTGTTCTGTAGAAGCAATTGCTGCTGCACACCCATAGGTTTTGAATTTAATGTCTTTAATCTTTTCAGTTTTCGGGTCTATTTTGAGATACATCCACATTATATCCCCGCAGGTTGGATTTCCAACTTTTCCAACAGCGTCAGGATTTTTTATTTCTCCGAAGTTTTTGGGATTAAGAAAATTTCTTAACAATTTTTTTGAATATCCTTTATTCGATGGCATTTTTACCTATTCATCTCCTTCAATAGTTTGTCAATTTCTTTTTTAGTTAATCCGTGAGCTTTCATTCCTTCTTCGATTGTTTCTACAGGTGCAAACGCACATCCAAAGCATCCAATTCCAGACTGGAAGAGTATTTCTCCAACTTTTGGATTCATTGCAAAAGCATCTTGAATATTTGTTTTTCCGGTTATTTCTTTTTTAATTTTTACAACCTTACTCTTAACAACTTTATTTTTCGCAACTTTCTTTTTCAAGATTTTTTTTGCTTTTGGTTTTATTTTCATTTTATTCCAATTTGCTTTTTTTCTTCGCTAAGTGTTTTGTTAAGATTATCGCATTCGCATTTTTTACAGCTTATGTCTTCGCAACAAACGCATTTTTCTTCTTTTCTAAATTTTTTTGTTTCTTTTTTCATTTTAGTATTTTTTTAATTTATTTAACTAGAGGGCTAAGCCTTCTTAATTTAGTTACAATCTCCGGAAGTTTTTCAAGAAAATAATCAACTTCTTTTTGAGTAGTATATTTACTTAAACTAATTCTTATTGAAGAATTAGCCTGTAAAGGATTTAATTTAATGGCCTGAAGTACATGACTAGACTTAAGAGTATTAGACATGCATGCAGAACCAGTAGAAACATAGATATCTTTGTTTTCAAGATATCCTCCTAGAGCTTCTCCTTCAATATCATTAAATGAAATATTAACATTATTGGTTAATCTCTTGTCTCCAACCGGTCCATTCAATTTTGTATTTTTGATGTTTTCTAAAATATTTTTAATTATATAATCTCTTAATTCTTGCATTTTTTTAACTTCTTTTTTATTGGCCATTTCAACTGCCTTTGCAAATCCAATAACTCCGGGTATATTTTCTGTTCCACTTCTTTTACCTTTTTCATGCCCGCCTCCGTGTATTAGAGGTACAATCTCAATTCCGTCCTTAATATAAAGAGCTCCAACTCCTTTTGGTCCATATATTTTATGGGAATTAATTGTGATAAGGTCTGCATATTTTACACTTAATTCTGTTTTAGTATAACTCTGACAAGCATCAAGATGTAACAATGTTTTCCCTTTTGTTATTTTATAGATTGCTTCTACATCTTGGATTGTTCCAATTTCATTATTCCCATGAATAATTGAAACTAATATTGTTTTAGAAGTAATTGAATTTTCTAATTGCTTTAAATCAATAAATCCTTCTTTATCCACGTCGAGATAGGTTACTTTTGCTCCTTGACTCTCAAGCCATTTGCAAGTCTTTAGAGTTGCATCATGTTCAACTTTTGTTGTGATGATATGATCTTTCTTTGGATAGTGTTGCCAGAATAATCCCTTAATCGCCCAATTATTTGATTCTGTTCCCCCAGAAGTAAAATATATTTCGGAGGTTTTTGCACCTAGAGAATTTGCAATTATTTTTCTAGCTTTTTCAAGAGCATTTTTTGCATTATTTCCTTCAATATGCATTGAAGATGCATTCCCATATTGTTCTGCAAAATAGGGAAGCATTTCTTTTACAACTTTCTCATCAACCTTTGTTGTAGCAGCATTATCTAAATAAACTTTCATTTCGCGCAGCACGCTCCCTTGCAGTAGGACGCTTTATGTTCATCGATTATATTAAAAATAGGGACAATTGTTTTTTTATTGAGAGAATATATTCTTTGTTTACCTTCAACCCTAGAATTTACAATATTGCATGCCTTGAGATTTGCGAGCGCATGTGAAACCTTACTTTGTTCAGCATTAACTTTATCAGTAATTTCATTTACAGATAAAGAAGATTTTCTAAGTTCAATGACTATCTTCATCTTCAATGGATTCGCTAGATTTCTAAAGAACATATAATATGCGCTGCATGTCATATGAAATAAAATTCATAATGGTTTTTAAATCTTTTGAATATTCTTTTTTCCAAAAACCGGACAACTTTTATTATACTCACACCATTCGCAAAGCTTAGAAATATTAGCTCCAAATTCTTTTGTGGATTCAATTTTTCTAATTAAATTCATAATGTCTTCCTTTAATTCTTCCAATTGTTTATCCGTTCTTCTAGAAAATATTTGCATATTGTGATTAAGATAATGCCAAGTTAATAAAACCGGTTTATCTGCTCCATAGGTTTGCTTTATCGCAATCGAATAAAGTGCCAACTGTCTATCCGCTTCAACCTTTTCCTTATCAGGCATTGTGCTCGCAGTTTTATAATCGTGAATTTCATATTCTCCAGTTTTAGGATTAAGTACCAATCTATCAATAAATCCCATAATTTTATGTGGAAAATCTGGATGCAGTTCAACATAAATTCTCTTTTCTAGAGCGATTGTTCCATCATTAAATGGTTGATGTTTTATGTAGTAATCAACAATAAATTTAATTCCTTTTTCAAAATAATTTTCTTCTTTCATTCCAGCTTTTGCAATAGAAAATTCTTCATTGTAACTTTCTCCCCATATTTCTTGATATTTCAATACTAATTGATCTAGACTAGGAACTTTTCCTCTCAGGACTTCAGCATAAAGCCATTCAAGACTATCATGTACGCAGGTTCCAAGATGAGATTCAATTGTTTTTTCAAAATCAGGTTTTAACTTATTAATATACTTCATTTGGTATTTTAATTTGCATTGTTCGAATGTAGAAAGCTTAGAATGAGAATAAAGTGCCATTGTTTAAGTGGATAATCATCAAGGATTATAAATCTTATTGAGCTTTTTATATAATCTCACCAAAACCAATTAATCTCCAATGGCCCTGTAAATTTCTTGCAATACCAACATTATCTCCTTTCAAAGCCACGATTGGTATGTTCAATGAAAGTTCTGCTTGGTCTCCTAGAGATTTTTCTACAATTCCCACAGAGATAGTTGTATTTACTGAAAGCATAAGCATTTCTTTATTCTTAATGTTCTCAACAGACTTTTTATCTTCTGTTCCAAGAACTTCATCAAATAACTTGAATTTTATTTTTACTTTTGTAGTTATTTCTGGTAAAGTTCCCAGAGTTGAAACAACGCATCCGGTAAGTGAATCGGTTTTTGTTAAATATGGATCTAGATTAGTTTCAATAGCAAGACTAGCTCCAGGAGAAATTTCTTGTACTGAGTCTGAACCCTGATGCAAAGAAATAATCTTTGTCTTTAATGGTTCGTAGGTATATTGATTATTTTTCTTAATACTCAATCCAGGCTTAATTTCTATTTCATCTCCCACCTTTAATCTACCTTGTTTTAAAATTCCTCCAAGAACTCCTCCATGTAAATTTTCGATTAATGTTCCTGGTTTATTAATGTCAAAACTTCTTGCGATTAAGAAAATTGGCTCTTTAGTTGCATCTCTTTCTGGAACAGGTAGGTTTGCCAGTGCTTCAAGTAATTTATCAATATTAATCTCTTGCTGAGCAGATATCGGAATTATTGGAGCATTTTCAGCAATTGTTCCCTTAACAAATTCCTTAATCATTTTGTAGTTTTCAAGAGCTTTTTCTTTTGAAACCAAATCAATTTTATTTTGAACAATAATAATATTTTTTATCTTCTTTGCTTGAAGTGCCATAAAATGTTCTTTTGTTTGAGGTTTAATTCCTTCATTTGCAGCTATAACTAGAATTGCAGAATCAATAATTGCAGCTCCAGAAAGCATTGTTGCCATAAGCATTTCATGTCCAGGTGCATCTATAAAAGAAACATAACGAACTGGTTTACCTTTCTTATCTTTGTTGTAATTTTCTCCGTCTTTATAGATTACAATCTCGGCATAACCCAGTTTTATTGTGATTCCTCTTTTCAATTCTTCAGAATGTGTATCTGTGAACTTACCAGTTAGCTTTGAAAGCAAAGTTGTTTTACCGTGATCAATATGTCCAACAACTCCTACATTTATTACTGGTATCTGTTCTGTCATAGAATTCTTAGAAAAAGTGAGTTAAAAAAGGTTTTGGAGTTAATTTAATTGGGATATTGAAAATTTCATCCGAGAGTTATCCAATTCTTTTATTTTTGTTAATACGCTAATATTGATATTTTTTTCAAGATCATTTTTTATCTCTTGTTTCATTTTTTCAGCTCTACTAGGGTACCACTGAGTTAAAATTTCTAATTGAGGTTTAAACAAACCACAATGAAAAGCGCATATCGCTGTCATGGCATTGCATTCTTTTTTATTAAAATAACTCATTTCAAGCAAACGATAATTAATTTTTCTCTCAAAAATCATTTCTCCAAATTCTTTTTTTATTGAATAATCTTCTTCCATTTTAATTATAATAAAAATCTGGCATATCAATCTTAACAACTTTTTCACCAGGCGTATAATTTAATTTGCTTGTAAGTTTAGAATATTCTGCATGTGCAAGAAACTCTTGAAATTCTGGATTTAATTTAACTTGTTTTAATATCCAGTTTATCCCCCATTGATCATCTGCTTGGGTATAAATGTCCAATGCTTCTTTGAATAAGCCCTTGTCTAATAATTTATCTCCCTTTTCCATTAAAAAATCTCTCTCAGTTGGGTATGCCATTTTATTCCTCTTCTTCCAACGCAATTTGTTTAATTTCAGAAAATTTTTCTTTAACAAAATAATCTTTAATTGCCTCTTTAACGTACCAAGGCTCAAAGTCTTTTCCTAAATCTTCTAGTGTTTTATCAAGAGAATTATCTCTATGTGCTTTCATTAGAATTCTTGCTTCAAAAGGCATAATCCAAGGGATGTGCGCAAAATTACTTATCGGGGCAACCCAATTTCCTGGTTTATAATTACAAATGTAATTCTTTAAATCAATTCCTAGATTAATGTACTCTCTTGTAATTTCCATTTTATTTGTCCTCTTCTTTCAATTCATCTGCAAATCCAGAGAATTTTTCTTTAGTAAAATAATCCTTAACGGCTTCTTTAACATACCATGGTTCAAAAGATGAACCTAGTTTTTCTAGAGTTTTATCAAGAGAATTATCTCTATAAGCTTGCATTAATATTTTAGCCTCGTCAGTCATAACAAAAGGAGAATGAGCAACATTGCTAATTGGAACAATCCAATTTTCCGGGGTATATCTACTAATATGACTCTCCAAGTCCAGGCCTAATCGATCATATCCTTTTGCAATTGTCATAAATCTTTTGAGAATAAAAGCTATTTAAGCTTTTCGATACTGTTGTTTCTTAGAAATAGTAACAATTAAGACTTATTGAGCAGCCGGAGCAGAAAAAATTTCAGACAAAGGTTTTTTACCTTCCTTAATAACCTTCATGTTAACTTGAACAATTGCACTGGATATCGCTCTTCCTCTTACAGTCTTTCTCAATCTAAGTCCCTTTGGTTTTGGATTAGACCTTTTCTTTTTACCTTCTCTTTTAGGTCTTTTGTGCATTCCTTTACCATAGGTTAATAATAATTTTTTAAGTCCAACTCCAGGAACTTCTTTCATTGCTGTGAATCCAGAACCATCGCTGGCACCAGTTATTTCAAGTTCATAGCCTTCTAAATCAGAAGAAATCTCTTTTCCATCTACTTTATCATTAAGTTCTTTATCAATCAAAGCTTCAGCTTCAGCTTCTAATTTATAGGTTTTTCCTGACTTTTCCGATATATTAATTTTGAATACCATTATAATCTATTGAAAAATATAGCTTAAAAAGGTTTTGATTATGGAATTCAAAGAATAACCTTATAATTTCTATATATTCTTCGGTATAATAATACTTTTAAACAATTTTATTCTTTCAAAATTATGAACTCAATAACTATCACATTCCCTTCCTTTCTAACTTTTTCAGATTTGGAAAGTAAATTAAATTCTACTTCTAAAAAATTGGGGCTAAAAAATAAGATTAAAGATAACTTCTCAATTGTTGGGGGGTCCATAGAAGGAGCGGACCAGGAGTATGAAAACACAGAGATATTAATTAAAAAATTTGGAATTCCCATTCTAAGAACCGGGATTTATGATAGGTTTAGCAATTGTCCATCTGTCTCCCAGCTTAAGCTTTATTATAATCCTACTTTTGGAATTGAAAAATTAGCCAAGCACTATGCCCAAGAATTTTCTAAAGAATAACCTTATAACTTCTCTCTAATTGCTTAATACATGAAAAAATTATCTTCAAAACTTCTAAAAATTATTGGAATAGCTGCAATAGTTCCTGCATTATATTTTGGGTCAAGACAACTGACAATCAGAATGAATGAATATTGCGATAGAAAGTCTAATCCAATTGAAAGTAAGTCCCATCTAAACTATCTTATAAAAAATGAACAGAACATACAAAATCTAACTACTAAAACAATAAAAGTTCTTTATTTTTCAGAAAATGATCCAGATTATTTTTTTGTTCCAGCTTGCGTTCCAGAATCAGGAAAGGAAAATTCCTATTATCTTCTTTTAGATTCCACACTTCAGAATAATTCTTCTGGAGAAATTATTCATGAAATGAATCACATTGCAAGAGGAGATTGCGATAAAAAACACAGCAGATTTGTAAATGAAACTTTTTTAGAACCTCCAGTTGCTTTTTACACCTTCAAAAGAGTTTGGAAGTCAAATCATTAAACATCATCTTTAAATATACAACATTTCTTCTTTTTATTATGGATAAAAATTATAAACAAAAAAATAACAATTCAAAAAAATCTTTTAAGCCTTCTCAAGAAAGAGCTAAACCAATTCAGTTTAAGATAAAAGAGATTAGTGCAAATATTAAGGAAGATGTTTTAATCATTGGTAAAATTACTAGAATTGCTCAAACCGGTGGACCAACAATCTTTATGGTTAATGATGGAACTGGTTCTCTAGCTTTGAAGGGATTTATTAAAGCTGGTGAAAGAGCCTATCCAGAAATTGAAGAAGAAAACTGTGTTCGTGCAGTTGTTAGTCTAGGAGAGTTTCAAGGAGAACTTGAAGGAAGTATTCTAAGCATACATAAATTAGATGAATCTCAACAGAGAGATTTCCTAAGATATTTAGGAGAAATTGAAATGCAAAGAGCAAAGGTTCAGGTTCCAGAATTTCTTGTTAAGGATAAAATTTTGGACAAACTGAAACCAAGATTTATTGATGCTGCAACTCAAATTAGACTGGCAGTAATAAGAGAAAGACCAATCATCGTAAGACATCACAATGATGCCGATGGTTATTCATCTGGATTTGCATTGGAGAGAGCAATTTTACCATTAATTATTGAACAACATAGTTCTCTAAAAGCTCCCTGGGAATATTTTCTAAGAGCTCCCTGTGTTGCACCTTTCTATGAAATCGATGATTCAATAAGAGATACTGCAAATTCGCTTAGAAACGTTGCAAAGTTTTCAAACAAGATGCCTCTAATAATCATTGCAGATAATGGTTCTTCTCCTGAAGATTTAATGGCAATTAAACAAGGGAAAATTCACGGTTCTGATTTTATTGTAGTTGATCATCATGGATTCGATAAAGATGTTATATCAGCAGAAACTCTGGTTCATATTAATCCATTTTTAGTTGAAGAAGATGGTTCTCATTTTTCAGCAGGAATGCTTTCTGCAGAACTTGCAAGATTTATCAATCCAAGTGTTAAAAATGTAAATCCAATTCCAGCTCTAGCAGGATTTGCAGACAGAATTGATTTAAGCAATCCAAAAGTTATGGAAGATTATCTCAAAGTTGCTCATTCAGAAGGATACTCAAAAGAATTGCTAAGTGATATTGCTCTTGTTATTGATTATGTTTCTTCAAAGGTTAGATTTATGGAAGTTAGAGAATATATTGAAGTTCTATTTGGAGAACCTAGGGATAAGCAGAAAGAATTAGTAAGCTTACTTGCTCCATACATCAAAGAATTAGACGCAAAAGGGTTAGAAATTGGAAAAAGCAATTCTAAGGTTGAAGAATTTAAGGGAGTTACATTTCAATCAATTGAAATTGATGAAACTTTCCCCGGATTTGGGTTCTTTCCAAAACCAGGAAGAGCAGTCGGACTAATACATGATAATTTACAAACTGCAAAAGGAATTACATCTCTTGTTACAGCAGGAATAATGGCAACCGCAATTACTCTAAGAGCAACGGATGAAGCAAATTTCTCAGTTCACGAATTAATTGTGTATTTAAAAAATAAGTTACCAAATGCATTCGTTAGTGGTGGTGGGCATAAAAACGCAGGTTCAATTTCATTTCTGCCTTACATGAAAAAAGAAGTTGTGAATGCTTTAAAGGAATTCATTAAAAGTAGAAATTAATTTTAATTATCCTTATTTCGTTATCTTTAAATAATCAAATTGCTTCTCGTGAATATGGTAAAAAAAGGTGAAGATTCAATTGTTATTGAACTTAGAAATGTTGAAAGACATTATCACATGGGAGATAATATTGTTCGTGCAGTTGATGGTATTTCTATTAAAGTAAAACAAGGAGAATTTATTGCAATAATGGGTCCTTCTGGTTCTGGAAAATCAACTGCAATGAACTTGGTTGGAAGTTTGGATAGCCCAACTCACGGTCACATTTTTCTTGATGGAGAAGATGTTTCAAGACTTGAAGAATCTGATTTAGCTCAGGTTAGAGGAAGAAAAATAGGTTTTATTTTTCAAAGTTTTAATTTGATTCCTAATCTAACTGCAAAAGAGAACATTATGCTTCCTATGATGTTCCAAGGATTAGAAATAGAAGAAAGAGAAAAAGTTGCAGAAGACCTATTGAAATTGGTAAATTTAGAAGATAGAATGAATCATTATCCAGGAGAACTTTCAGGAGGACAAAGACAGAGAGTTGCAATTGCTCGTGCATTGTCAAATAATCCGGATGTTATTCTTGCTGATGAACCAACAGGAAACTTAGATACTAAAACTGGGGAGATTGTTCTAGAATTTTTAGACAAACTGAATAAAGAAGGAAAAACAATTATTATGGTTACTCATGATCCAAACCTGGCTCAAAAGCATGCTCAAATTGTTTACTGGCTTAAAGACGGTAAAGTTGAAAAAATTACAAGGAAGAAAAAATGATTCAAGATTATTTTGAAATAGCCTTTAAAAATCTTAAACATAGAGGGATAAGATCTTGGCTAACTCTTTTAGGAATTTTTATTGGTGTGATGGCTGTTGTGGCTCTAATTTCTCTAGGTAGTGGTTTGAAATTAGCAGTTGCAAGTCAGTTTGGTCTGAGCTCAACCGAGTTAATAAGTGTTCAAGCAGGAGGATTAAATTTTGGTCCTCCAGGTTCATATGTTGCAAATCCTCTAACCACTAAAGATTTTGATGCAATAAAAAGAATAAACAGTGTTAAGCAAGCCATTAAAAGAAATATGAGATCAGGAAAATTAGAATATAATAACAAAGTGGTTTTTGGTTATTCTGCTAGTGTTCCGGATGGAAATGATAGAAAATTTTTATATGATCAATTAGATCTTACACTTCTTCAGGGAAGAATGTTAAAAGATGGAGATCTGGGCAAAGTAGTAGTAGGATATAATTTTTATGCAGATAAAGTAGGATTGGACAAGTCAGTTACTGTGGGAAAAAAAGTTTTAATTAATAATAAAAGTTTTGAGGTTATTGGGGTAGTTGACAAAAGAGGAAGTTTCATCTATGATAATCTTGTTTTGATGAATGAAAAAGATATGCAAGATTTGTTTGCCTATGGAGATGTTGTGGATATAATCGCCGTTCTGCCAAGGGATAAAACTAATCTAGACAAAACAAAAACAGATATTGAAACTGTTCTAAGAGATAGAAGAAATGTTAAAGTTGGAAAAGAAGATTTTAAAGTCTCAACCCCAGAATCTTCTCTAGCTCAAATCAATAAGATTCTTAATGGAGTTCAGATTTTTATTGCCATAGTTGCATCCATCTCTATTCTCATTGGAGCAATAGGAATTATTAATACCATGACAACTTCTGTTCTAGAACGTCGTCGTGAAATAGGAATTATGAAAGCCATTGGAGCAACAAATTCTCAGATATTCTTTCAATTTTTTATTGAAGCAAGTTTACTAGGATTAATTGGAGGATTCATAGGAGCTTTCTTTGGGACATTAATTGGTCTTGCAGGAACAGCAGGGATTAATACATGGATTGGAGCTAGTATCAAACCTTCCATTAGTTTCGCATTGATTTTCTTTTCTCTTTTAGGAAGTTTTCTTCTTGGAGGAATTGCAGGAATAGTTCCTGCACTAGATGCTGCTAAACAAAATCCCGTGGAGGCAATTAGATAATGAAAATAAGAAAAGCAAAAAAAGCAGATTTTGAAGAATATTCAAAAATAAAAGAAGAAGATTTTAGAGAGTATAGCAAGTTAATTAAAAAGAATATTAAATATTCGAAAAAAGATTCAAACATTGAGTTTCAAAGAATTTTAAAATCCAAGGAAGATTATCTTTTCTTTGCAGAAGATAAAGAGAAGATAATAGGTTTTATCCATGGAGAAATTGAGAATAATAAATCCGGAAAAAAAGCAGACATTGAATATATACATGTAATTAAAGAATATAGAAAAAAAGGTATTGCCTCTAAATTAATTAATGCTTTTATTAATGTTGCAAAATCAAAAAAATGTAATTATCTTACCCTTAAGGTTAATAAAAAAAACACTCACGCCATTAAATTATACAACAAATTTAGGTTTGAGATAACAAATTATGTAATGAGGAAACAAATAAAATGAAAGGAGAAAACATTCAATATTCTCTGAGAAATATTCGTCATAGAAAAACTAGAAGCTTTCTAACAATTTTTTCTATATTAATTGGAATTGCAACAATTTTTATTTTTGTAAGTTTTGGGTATGGTCTTTACAATTATATTGGCCAATTATCTTCAAGTTCTTCTGCAAATAAGCTGATTATTCAATCCAAGGGAGGATTTGGGGGATTGGATGAGAGTTTTAAACTAGACGAAAATGATTTAAAAGTTGTTAACAGAGCCGGAGGGGTGACAGATGCAACTGGAATTTATGTTAAATCTGCAGAAGTCTCCGTTGGAAATGAAAGAATTTATGCAAGTCTTCTAGCCTTTGATCCAAAAAAACCTCTTATGATTGAAGTTTCTAATATAGAAATAGAATCAGGTAGAGTTCTATCTTCGGGAGATTTGGGAAAGGTAGTTTTGGGGTATAATTATCAGATTCCAAAGAAGATTTTTGAGAAGGGAGTAAAATTAAATGATAATATTGATATACAAGGAAAAAAATTAAGAGTAATTGGTTTTTACAATTCAGTGGGAAATCCATCCGATGATTCTCAAATTTATATTGTAAATGATTATGTTGATACATTATATCCAGGAAATAATTCCTATAGCTGGATTATTGCTGAAACTGAAATAAAAAATGTTGCTCAAACAAAAGAGAATATTGAAAAAGCACTTAGAAAATATAGAAATCAAGACATAGGAAAAGAAGATTTTTATGTTCAAAGCTTTGAAGATATGATTAAATCCTATTCCAGTGCGTTGGATATTGTTGTTGCGTTTGTTATCTTGATTGCCTTAATATCCGTATTTGTATCCGCAATAAATACTGCAAATACAATGATTACTTCTGTTATTGAAAGGTATAAAGAAATTGGTATTTTGAAAGCCATTGGTGCAAGAAATTCCGAAATACTAAAGATATTCCTATTTGAATCTGCTTTCCTTGGATTTATCGCAGGTTGTGCAGGGGTTTTAGTAGGATTTATTGGAACGTACATTGGAGGAGCAATCCTATTGAATGTAGGTTTTGGCTTCCTACAACCTTACTATAGCTTCTGGTTATTCTTGGGTTGCATTGTCTTCGCAACACTTACAGGAGCAATCTCAGGAGTTTTACCAGCAATTAGAGCATCTAAGATTAATCCAGTTGAAGCCTTGAGATATGAATAATTTTTAATTAGGCATTAAATAATTTGCTCCGTTAAAATATACATAATAAGATTCATCCAAAATTTTTTTTTCAATTAAATCATTTATCTGAATGCATGATTCTTTTTGACAATTGTATCCAACAGTCAAATCAATTCCATTTCCATTAGGCATAGCCGAGATAGAATGTACATCATTTAGGCTCATTAATCTAGGAAATATAGAATTCCAGATTTTCGTTGAAATAGTTTTATCTCCTATAGGGATAATTTCATAGCTTAATTCAACAAGTCTAGAGTTTTTCATACTTTTATTTAAAATATCAAGAATTTAAAATTATCTATGCATTGCATGTTTCTTAGCTTTTTTCTTCTTTATTCTAGTGTAAACAATAAAAGCAATAATAAGAACAATAATAATTGGAATGATATAACTTCCAATTCCACCTTTCTTTTGATCTTGAACTCTTCCTTCGAAGTATGCTGGATCAAAAGAAACTGTTTTTTCTACTGTTCTTCTAGTATTAATTGAATCAGTATAGGTTATCTTTACATTAATTTCGCCTTTTGTTGGTGTTGCTTCAAAATCAGCAGTTGTATATTCCTGTGAATCTAAATCCCCAACAATGTTAATATTTGAATTTTTAACATCAATACTTGACTGTTTAGGTATTTCTAAAGTTAATGCTTTAATATCTGATTTTCCAATGTTCAAAACCTCTAGAGTCAAAATCTTTGTAACAGAGGAATAATCTTTAATATGAATTTCAAAATCTGCTCTTGTATCTTCCACTTCTAAATTAAATTGCTTTGTTTCGTAATCCAATCCGTTTCCATACTTAAATTGGACTTCAATTGGATTAGCTCCATCAAGAGCATTTTCATCTATTCTTACCTTGTAAGGAGCAATTAAAAAGGAGCCAAAATCTTTAGTATAAGTACCAGCGTTCACGGTTACTGTTGAATCTAAAGTTGGGTCAAAGATTAAAGGATATTGCTCTTTTAATGCAAATTCTATTATTCCGCACTCTGGATTTGCAACACCATCAACCTGAAAGACTACTTTGACATAATCTCCAGGAATTGCAGGATAGGGATCCTGATTGATTAAAGTAGGTATAAGTTTGCATGCTTCTGCAGATACTCCAACAAGGCTAAATAGAAATATCCCAAAAAATACTGTCAATAACATCCCTTTTTTCATATTATCAAAATGTATTTTTGCTTTTTAAATGTTAGGATTTAATGAAATTGATAATTATTTTGTATTACACAAATTTATATAAATAATAATAGTATACTTCTAACATGCCTAAGGATAAACCTCAAGAAGTAAAGAGCATAGAATCTATTCTAGTGGTGCATTGTCCAATTTTGAATGTAATAAATAATCTTGCGGGATTGGATGTAGTCTTAAAACTTGTAGATGGGGAGCCATTTCAAATAATGTGTTCAGAATATCGCAAGATAAAAATGGATAAAGATATTGACGAATCATTTGACAATTATTTCTGCAGATTAAAAGATGAAAAGAATAATTCCTGTCTTTATTGCAACTGGAAAAAACTTTAATATGAAAAAATCTAAATTAAAAGTTGAAATAATAAAATTTTCTTGTCCGATTTTAAATAGGGAAGCTATCTCAAACCTAGAAATTGCAGTTAAATTCTTAGATAATAGTCCTGTTAGCGTTATGTGCTCAGAATATCTTGATTGTACCAACGAATGTAAATGTATTGAAGGAGAGAAATGTATTTACAGCCAATGGAAACAATTTGATAGATCTTATCTATACAAAAAATAATTTAACCAAAATAATCATTTGGGAAACTAGGCATTTGTTCAGAATATTTTGATTTTGTGCCTTCAGAATAATCTTCGCTTGAATTTGTTTGTTTTACAGAATAGCCTGTTTGTGATTCTAAAGATTTCTTAGCAGGCTGGGGATTAAGAGACCAGCTATGATGATATCCTTCCTGTACTTTTCTTGGGTCATAATCTCTTAGTGTCATGTTCATTTTATAGAGTAGTCATTTAAAAGGCTTTTGGTGACGATAAATAAGGTAAAATCCCAAAGTTTTATAAGTCCTAAAAGTTCAAGAAAAACATGGTAAAAGCAAAGAACCTAACTAAATTCGCATTAATTTCAACATTAGCTTTAGCTTCATGTAAAACTCCCTCCTATGACGGATTTGTAGACATAGATGACAAAAAAATAAACTGTTCTTCTTCTGATTCAACCGAATATGTCGAACTTTTTGATAAACTAACTAAAGTGAAGGTTCAATATTTTTTTAGCAAAGAAGGAGAACGAATGGATTCAATAATTTATAGTCAAGGAAAGTATAAGACTAAACTGGACAATAAAAATTTTCCAGAAATTTTAAAAGAAAGAATAGCTGAGTTTAAGGATTATCAAATAAAATTTTCTATTAGTAAAAGTCTAGATTCTCTTTTTCCAGAGAACAAGGAAGAATAAAATGAAAAAAGTTCTAATTGTTGATGACTATGCTCCTTTTGTAGAAACCTTGGGCAGTTGCATTAAAGATTGGGGCTATGAACCGATTAAAATGAGTGATGCAGAGCAAGCCATTGATAGAATAAATAAGGGTTTAGAATATGACGTGGCGATAATAGATACAACAATGCCTCTTAAATTTCATGGAACAATGGGTGGGGCCGTAGTATCTATGGCTTCTCAAAAGAAAAATCCTCAAGCAAAGGTTATAGGGCATTCTAGTTATCCTTTATTCATGGCAGATGCACAAATTATTCATAAGAAAGATGGAGAGATATTATATGATCAATTAAAAAGAATTCTTAATAATTATCTTGGTCCAGGAGAAGAATAAACTTACATTCCCCATTCAGGACTAGTTTTTCGTTTGATTTCTGAAATTTCTCTAAGTACATTCATCTCAGAACCAGAAAGTAAATCTTTGTTTTTCTTAAACTCTCTAAATTGAGATTCAGAAATATTTGTATAAAGGAATCTTTTATCTTTCAGTTCTCTTTCATAGTTAAGATTCGGAATAGAAATAGCAACTTCCATGCCCTCTGTTGCTTCGTGCACTGATTTTTGTTCAGCTTCTATGTGTTTAACGTCCCCAATCTTTTCTTCATTCTCATTCATCAGATGCAACCCGCTTGTTAATTTTCCTCCAGCAACTTTAACCCCAAATATTGCAGGCTTAGTATTTCTAAACACATACTGATGCAACAATTCTAATTTGCAGATTGTGGTTAATCCCATTAATCTTTTTTTATCAATTTCTCTTTGCCTTTCAACTCTCCATTCAACAAGATTATCAATCAGTTTGTAAACAACTTCTTCCGTAATGATTTTAATTTTTCCTTTAATTAGTTTAACATCTTCGTCAATATCCACATTAAATCCTACAATTACTGCATCAAGCTCATTTGTTTCTAAATTTGCTTTTGCAGAAATTAAATCTGTTTTGTTTATTTTACCAATTCCTGCCTTGAGAATCGGGACATTTGCTTGTCTAAGCAAAACAAGAAGAGCTTCAAGACTTCCAAGGGAGTCGGCTTTTGCAATTATTCCAGTTTTATCTGTTTTAATAGATTCACTTAATTCTTTTTTGAATGTTGCTCTTAATTCTTCAAGATTGTTTTTGAAAAGAACAAAAGGCATCCCAGGAAGAACCTCTGCCTTTTCAATTAGTTGCATTCTAACCCCCGTTGAAGCACTAACTCTGTCAGCGTTTTTGAATTTAGCACAAAGAGGTTGAATCTCTTCAAGAATTCTTATTTTAGAAACAATTGGTTCTCCATCAAAACTTGCAACTGCAATTTCGTCTTTTTTACTTAACTCTCCATCGTAAAGTATTGCTTCAATGTAATTTGTTGATTTTTCCTTTTTAATTTCAAGCATAACTCCTTTTGGTTCTTTTCCAAGTTTTAATCTATCTCCTAGGAATTTCTGACTAAGTCCGCAAAGCATCATAATCAATTCTGGAATCCCTTCATGAGTATTAGCTGAAGTTGGAACGAGAGCAATTCTTTTTGTAAAGTCAGTTATATTGTAGTATAAATCAGAATCAAATCCGTAGGAGTTAAGAGCTCCAATAAGAGTCATATACTTTTCTTCAAACAATTCTTTTACTCTAGGTGGCTGAGCATTAATGTTTGTCTTTAAATCTTCATCAATTTGCTGCCATCCTCCAATTTTATCAATCTTATTCATTGCAATTATGAATGGAGTTTTGTTCATCTTTAAAATTTGAATAACTTCTGCTGTCTGGGGTTTTATTCCTTCATTAATATCAATGACAAGAACAGCAAGATCTGCTAGAGAACCTCCACGTTTTCGCAAGTTTGTAAATGCTGCATGACCGGGAGTATCAATAAGTAGAAATCCAGGAATGTCTAATCTAATGCCCTGCTTTTCAATTAGAGGACAGGCTGCTTTCAACTGATCCATTGGATAGAGAGTAAAGGATATCTTTTGAGTAATTCCTCCTGCTTCTCCTTCAGTAACACAGGTGCTTCTAAGACAATCAAGAATCGATGTTTTTCCATGATCTACATGCCCGCAAACAGTCACAATTGGCTGCCTTATTTTTTGTTCGGTTTCCATGTAAAACAGAGAATTATATTGTTTTTAAGATTATTCTTCAGGGTTTTCTAAATATCTTTGAATACATCTACCAAGATTATTCTCATAACTAAAAAAGGATAAAGAAGCATCAATATCTTCTTTAGAATCAGGGACCCAAGCAGAAATCATAATTACTTTTGTTTTAGGATGTTTTTTCTTTGAAATTTTTGCAATCAGCTCACCACCATGAGCTCCAACATTTTGAGCATACATGTGAGAATCTAAAATAGCCAAATCATATTCTAAACCTCGAGTTATATTATCAATTGCTCTATCTGCATTATCAAACTTAATTAGTTGATATTTTTCTGGAAACATTTCTTCAATGTACTCTTGAAAGCAAGATAATTTTATTTCATCATCATTTACAAGCAAAATTTTCTTTTTCCTATATTCTTCTGTCATATTTTTTCAACAATCTAAGTGTTTTTAAACCTTCAGATTATAAAATTTCTATGGCACCAGGTTTTCCATATCCAGAAAAAATAAACATTTTATTAGAGAAACAAGGAAATACTAATAATTACAATTATATGGAATCAAATTTTAATCCTTCAAGTCAGGATATTTCAATTCTAAGTTCAAGAGCCGATGAAGTTGTTCTATTAAACAGAGTTTACAAGAGGACAAGAAATGTTTGTTTTCAAGGTGATGGAAAAACCCTCCTAAGATTAATTTATGAATTAGATAAAGACGAGTCTGGCTCTAAAGAACTTTTACGTTAAAAATGCTAGAATTATTTTCTTTTCTTCTTTTTTCCCGACTTAGCAAGCTTCATTAATTTTTTAACTTTAGAAGATTTAGGTTTTTTGCTTGGGCCTCTACAACAGTTCGCACATGAATCCTTTTTCTTCTTTGCAACAACCTTTCTCTTTACAACTTTCTTTTTGATCACTTTTTTCTTTGCCATTTTATCTTTTTTATGATTAGGACTCGGTGGGAAAGTGCCATAAACATCCATTGGAAATCAATCTTAACCTACCAACATGCTTTAAAGGTTATCTTCCCCGCGCCACGTTGCGAAGCTTAAAAGGCACAGGTTTCGTAAGGAGAGTTATAGTCCTTTCTCCTCATTAATAGCTGAATGCCAAACAGAGGCTTTCGTGGTCACATCCTTTCCAGGACAACCGATGGAATACTATAGTCAGGGTAGTATTTATATCATTCCTTTAAAAAATAAACTTTTTATTACAGAAATGTTTACTTTTTAATCAAATCTGGAATTTTATCTTGTTTTTTTATTAAATGCCGTCGTAGAATCTAAAACTCTTAAATGGAATAAACTTTATTCTCAATTATTGCATTAATAATCTCTCGTCCAATTGGTTTATTTTGAAAAATAAAATAAAATATTCTGAAAATAAAATTAAAAATAATATTAAAAACCTTTAAATATGGATTTTTGTTATTTACTTTAGAGGTTGAAGATGAATAAAGTTTTAAAATATTTAATCCTGTCAGACATTGTTCTTTTTACAGGATTTGGTTTTATTGCTCCAATTATTTCTATTTTTATCAGTGATAAAATTATTGGAGGAAGTATTTTTACTGCAGGTGTTGCAAGTACAATCTTTTTAATTACTCACGCAATTTTACAAATTTGTTTTTCCTATTGGTTTAAACCTAAAGATAGATTGTGGATGTTAATACTAGGGACAGCCCTAATTGCAATTGTTCCCTTTGGATATCTATTTTCTACAAATATTTGGCACATATTTATCCTAGAATTTATCTATGGTGCAGGAGCAGGATTTGCTTATCCAGCATGGTCAAGCCTATTTACAGCAAATCTTGAAAAAGGAAAAAGAGGATTTCAATACGCAATTTATTCTTCGGGAGTTGGAATAGGTTCAGCAATAACCGGTACAGTTGGAGCCTGGGTTGCAGAGAATGTTGGTTTTCAATGGGTATTTATATTCACAGGAATTTTTGCAGTTGCAGGGTTAATACTTTTATTATTCCTTAACAAGAAAGAAACTCTGAAAAAAATCTGAGTAAATAAATTTATAACTTCTTCTCTCCTGAATATTTAATGAAAAAATTAAAGGATATTCAGAAGGTATATGACCTAGAATTAGAAAGAGTTTCAGATTCAATAAAGCAAAGTAAATCTAAACGAGTTTTAATCCAATTTGCAGACGGCCTAAAGCCCTATGCCACAGAAGTAGCAGACTACCTTGAAGAAAAAACTGGAGCAGAAATATTAATCTGGCTTGGAAGTTGTTATGGAGCTTGTGATATTCCAGTAGGATTAGAAGCACTAGGAGTAGATCTTACAGTTCAATTCGGGCACAATTCAATGATGCCTACATACTAAAATGATGGATAACTTAACAAATTTTCTCTTGAAAGAGTTAAATCTAACTCCAGTCATAGACCAGACAACGCTTAATTTTGAAGATTATTCTTCACCGAATAACGTTTATTCTGATATTGGAATCTATGAATTTAAAAGCCCGATTCAAAGGCAAGCGATTGAATATAAAATAAAAGAGGAAATTGGGCTTCCTCCTCACAAGCCAATAGATGAAACTCTAATAAAAAGTTCCATGAAGTTTAACTTTAAACATCAAGGTAAAAAGCAATGTGAACTGACATTCTACTTCATTTCTAAGGTGATTCCCTTTGAGACTTCACTGCAGGTTAATCGTGCAATATTCCCTGAATGCGTTCTTAACTAGGTTAACCAAAAGGTTTTTAAGGAATTGATGTTACTAGATAGTAATGATAATAATACCTTTTGAGAATGAAGAGGATGCAAGAATAAGAGAGTTGAAAAAATTTGATATTTCTAGTCTAGAGACCATGGCTCAGGATTCTGAAGTTCAAAAGAACTTTTTTAAGCTAGAATCGATGGAAGATTATTTTGAATCTGCTGTAGCCTGGAACAATGCAAAACCAAGAGATTATTACGGCTTCGTAATTGAATGTAACAAACCTTCTGAATCAATTCAATTTCCAGCAGGATATATCCATTTGATAAGAGATGAATCAGAAAACAAGGGCCAGGTAGATTTTTTTGTTGATAGAAAATATAGAAATAAACATTTGGCCTCTCATGCGCTCCAAACTATCTCTAACTTTGCTTTTCAAGATTTGCATCTTGATTCGCTTGAAGCAAAAGTAGATCCTTCGAATGAAGCTTCAAAAAATGTTCTGCAAGCCAACGGATTTGAATTCTATGATAAATCCAACTATGATCTAGAAAAAGACGGAATAGAAGATGAATACGAAATCTACACAGTTTTTAGAGATTAAATCCATCCAAACAAAATTCCCATACCAACTAGTAATAATAATAATCCTGCAGTTAAATGAAGCAATCTAATGTTTTTTTCTTTCCATCCTGAAACCTCGTCAACTTTAGCAAATCCAAAATAAATTATTAAAACTATTATTAACATTGGAAGGATAAATACTAAATTGTAATACAACAACCAAGGAATTGTGGCTAAAAATCCCAATTCAGCTAATAATCCAGAAGCTATGATGTATGGGCCGATTGTACATGGCAATAAAAATAAAGTAACTAAAAATCCTATAATAAACGCCCCCCAGCTTGAAGTCGCTTTTTCAGTTATTCTCTTTACTTTAGGTCTCATAAACAATGGCATCTCGGTTGCAAAACTTCCCTTTCTATAAAAAAAGTAATCCTTAATGTTTAGTGCTCCAAGAAGCATAGCTAAAACTGCCAGCCCTTTGTAAACATAAACAGAACTAGTTCTTAAAAATTCTCCAAACACCCTAAAGAATTGAGTTATAATCAAGCCATAGAATAAATATCCAATAAATACCGCTGAAACAAAAGCCAGCCCTCCAAAAAGAACTTTCTTTTTTTTATCTGGATTTTTTGTAAGAATTGCAACTAAAATCATAACCAGTACTGCAATTGCGCAAGGATTTACTGAATCAGCTAATGCAAGAAGAGTTATTTTAGCTAAACTTAGCATTTTGTAAGTTCTCTTAGCTTATCTATTGATAGAACATCTTCATATTTTTGTCTATCTATTATCCAAGTAGGAGTTCTAAGAATTTCTTTATTTTGGCATTTTTCAGTTTCATAGAAACAGTCAACTATTGTTAAGTATTGGACATTTTCTCCAAAAAGCTCTTCCTGAGCTTGACAATGTGAGCATCCTAGTTGAACATATAACATTGATCTCTCACCAATACACTTTGCAATTTCTTCAGAAGTATCACGATTTTGAGTTGTAAGTGCAAAATAAGCTACTGCTAGAATCAAAACAACAATTAAAACTGTTATCCAGGTAGAAGACAGCCCATCTCTTTTAGCCTTTTCCATTAATTAATCTAAGGTAAAAGTGTTTTTAAAGGTTTTCGAAAAATAGTTTTTAGTAATCTTCAATATCATCACCAGCTTCTTCTGCGGGTGCTGCTTTAGCATCTTCTTTCATGTCTTCATCTGTAACAGAATTAACCATATCTTTAAATTTCTTAAAGTCAGGTCCAAGAATTCTAACTCCAGACTTTGTAAAACCTGTATATCTATCGGAAGTTACAAATTCTCTAATTGTGAATCCCTTTCTATTACCAAAATCATCTACTCGGAGAACAATATCTGTTGTGTCGTTTTTCTTTATTTTACCAATATCTTTTTCCATATTCTGCTTAGGTTTGAGGGTTTTATAAATCTTAGGGTTACTTTTTATCCTTGCTTTCTTCTCTTTTCTGCTGATAATCTTTTAGGTTATTAAAATATTGAGTTGAGAAATATTTCATCAGATTGTTTCTTTCTTCCCAGGGAGAATAAATCTTATTTTTATTTTCATTCCAAGCTCCGCCAAGAGTGTAGACCACTGTGCCAATTTCAGTATTTAATAATAAGATGTCCTGTTCATCAAGTTTACCCTTCTCCCCCAAATCTAAAAATATTCCAAAATTAGGTTTTTTATTAACAATTCTTTTGGCTGTTTCAAATTCTTCATCATTTATTTGAGGATAATTATTAATTGCACATGAGGCTATTAATGGCAATCCAATTGCAAGAATCTTGAAAAGGTTTTTCATTTTATTTTATTTTTAAGATAATTATTTAGATATTTAAAATATTCTTTATTTTCTTTATTAGCC
>CAIKWG010000054.1 GCA_903831045.1 uncultured archaeon
TAATGCAAGAAATGACAATGGCTGCGGTGCCGGGCTGGTATCTATGGGATTAACTTATGATGGTGATGTTATCCCTTGTTTGTCTATGAGAAGTTGGTGTAATCCGGTTGGTAAGAAAACTCCAAATATTCTTAAAACCCCATTGGAAACTATATGGAGAGACAGTTTTAAAGAACAGAGGTTTGGCGAATTTAAGTGTTGTAAGGATGCATGTAAAAACAAAGTAATTAATATTGAAAAGATTATTATTATTCCTGATATTCAGAAAGAAGAAAACGATACGAGTGAAGATATCAGAAAAAAGGTAGAGGAATGGATTAAAAAAGAGAAAAAGATAAAAACTAATCCTTATGATAATATTCCTGGAATGCCAAATATGCCATATGCCGTAATGTATGCAGCTACTCCATGGCCGGATGGTGGAACTGGCGGAATGCCTCGCGTAACTTATTACGGAGTTGTTGGAGATAACCAGGTTTATGCATATGCAGTTAATTATCTTGGTAATGCTACTATATGCGATGGAACTGTGCTGTTTAATGACTTAGATATAAACAAAGGTACAACCTACAAAAAAACAAATTTATTTACGGACTCTACTACTAACGAAGAAAAATAAATGAAAAAAGAAGAAGTGCAAAGCGAATTGCGTCTAAAATTACACGAAGATGACCGTGAACATGGATATCACATGATGGCAACTAAAGCTTATCATCTTCTTGGGCAAATCTCAAACGAAGCCCCAGACCTTTGTTTTATATATAATGAAACAGAAAAGTTTTATGTAGGTAATTGGGTCTACGGATTCGGCTTTTTTAATGTGTTATTTCCTAAGGAGACTACCAGGGAATTAACAAAAGAAGAAGTAGAAAAATATAATGGCCAGAATATGGCTATTAATTCTAGCCCTATAGGGAAGTTGAAAATTCATACAAAGAAAAAATAATTATGAAAGTTTTTGTAACAAAATATGCCTTAACCGATGGTATACTTGAGAAAGAAGTGGAAATAAATATTAATATTAGTGACAGAATGGTCACAGAAGTCAAAGGTAACTATAGAAATTCATTCCATAAACCATTTTGGCATCTTACAAAAGATGAGGCTATTATTCATGCAGAGCAATTAAGGACGAGAAAAATAATTTCATTAAAAAAGAAAATAATTCAACTTGAAAAGTTAACATTTTAAGATATGATAAAAAATTTTTATTTTGCACACAATTTTGAAGACAGGAAGGAATTTAGACTTATTGAACTTCAATTAGAACAAGAACTTGGAATACAACTTTTCAACCCGTTTTATGATGACCCGGACAGGGAAGAAGAAATGAAAATTTTAGATGAAGGTGGAGTCGATAATGCCAAAGATAGAATAGCACAACTTAAAAAAGATTATCAATCTGGAGAAGATGCTTCTTTGGTAATTGTTCGAAGGGATTTAAAAAATCTTGCTAAGCAGGAAGGATTATTTACAATTGTTAAGAAACCATCATTCGGAACTTCTATTGAGATTTGTAACGCGGTGATGATGAAAATACCAATCTTTTTCGTAAGTGAAGTGTATTCCCATCATCCATGGATTAAAATCTATTGCGACTACACTTTTGAGACGTTAGAAGAATTTAAAACATTATGTGAATCAAGTAATTAACAATATTCATGGGAGCGACTTATTATAAAAAAACAATACAGTGCGATGGCGGTTGCGACTATGGGAGTTGCGATAAGAAAAGTGTGCTGATATTAAGATATAATCGCAGTGTTGATACCGGGACAATATTTATAAAGCGACACATTGAAGATGAAAATTCTAAGTTTATTTCTTTGGGTACCTTTACTGATGAAGAAATGGAGGCACTATCTGATATAATAAATTCTAAAGAA
>CAIKWG010000055.1 GCA_903831045.1 uncultured archaeon
ATAATTTTTAAAATAAAAATAGCAAAAATAATTCGGAAAAGCGGTTGGCCCTTCCGTGATAAGAGCCAACCAGTCATTTCCACAAATGAAATGACTATGATTCTTTTTCTCCAAAAGGAGGTTGATGGTAAAGGAACCTTGGTTCCTTACCGATGCGAGGGACAGGGATCGAACCTGCGCAAGTTTACACTACTGGAGCCTAAATCCAGCCCGTTTGACCACTCCGGCACCCCCGCATAGAATTAAGATAAATTGAGGGTATAAAAAGTTTTAGAATGCTAAAAAAACACGCAAATATTTTTAATCCCACCAAAACTTAGCTAGTCATGGAGAATTTAGAATACAAGTTGGGGGATGTAATAAAAATAGATGATAAAGAGGTAGCGTATATTCAACATTTATTCAAGGAACAAAACAAAGTAGGAGTCTCCTTTTATTCAATAAACACTCCATGGGATGCTTTGGGTTGGATAAATTCTTATATTCTAGGCGATGGAGTAATAAAAAATGTTACAGAATTCAAAATTATTTCAAAAGAAGAATATCCAAACAAAGAGAAATATGAAAGAAATCCAATCTTTCGAGATGAATTAACAGGAAATATTTCAAAGAGTCTAGAGAGACTTGCAAAAAAATTTTTATCGAGAGAAGAATAATTATTCTTTTTTCTTTCTTTCTTTAGATTCAGCTTCTTTTTGCTTAATCTTATCTTCTAATTTCAATTTGTCAATTAATTCCTTATAACGATTTCTAATTGTTACTTCTGTAATTCCGGCAATATCTGCAACTTCTCTCTGAGTTTTCTTCTCATCATTCATCAATGCAGCTACATAAAGAGCAGCAGCAGCAATTCCTGCAGGTCCTCTTCCAGATGTTAATTCAACATCTCTAGCTTGATCTAAAATCTTTAGAGCATCATTTTGAGTAGCAGGAGATAAATTCAAAACAGAAGAAAATCTAGAAATATAATCCTTAGGTGAAGATTGCTTTACCTTAATTCCTAATTTTCTGATAATGAATCTATAGGTTCTTCCAATTTCTTTTCTTTCAACATCTGAAGCAGTTGCCATTTCATCTAATGTTCTAGGAATATTGTAAGATCTACAAGCAGCATATAAACAAGCAGCAATAACAGATTCCATAGATCTTCCTCTTACTAAACCTCTTTGTAGAACGTAATTATAGATTCTTGATGCTTCATCTCTAACCACATTTGGTAAATTTAAATAAGAAGCAATAATTCTTAATTCGGCCATTGCAAGTCTCAAATTTCTTTCAATTGAAGTGGAAACTCTTTCCTGCCATCTCTTTAATCTTAAATATTTTCTAGTTTGTTTTGGTTCCAATCTATAGATATCAGAAATCTCTCCAACATTTGTAGTTAACCCTTTATCAAATTTTTGTAAAGAAATTGGAGCCCCTCCACGTCCTTTTTTTTCACCTTTATCAAATTTTCCTTGAAGATCAACACCCGTATCAACCATTTTATCTTCAACAACAAGACCACAGTCGTTACAGATTATTTCTCCAAGATGAGAATCGTAAGTTAAATTTATGCTGTCACATTCTGGACATCGTTTGATGTTACTCATTTTTAGAATTGCCTTTGAAGTTTATAGTAAAGTTTATAAATGAAATTGGTTTATAAAGCTTCCGGTATGTGTTACCTTGCACAAATAGTCCTAAGCTTTTTGTGACAGAATTGGTCAAACTTTCTATTGATAAACCAATTGTTTAGACTCATCTTCAAAATTTATCTTAATTCCTCGTTGGTAAATCTCATTTACAAGACAAGCAATGTTATGGCATACACATTTCAATAAAACTTCATTCTTTTGGGCTTGATGATTCTTTGATTTAAGAAATTCTCCAAAATTTCTCTTCATTCTACTAAATGCAGATTCTACCTGAGCCCTCTGACCATAGAAATAATTGAAATCTTCCCTTCTTTCTGTGAAAAATTCAAACATTGCTCTCCACATTGGAGAACCTCTTGTTGTCCCAGTTGCATTAGATTTGAAAGGAATTATTGGAAGAGCATTTAGAGTAGCAATTAATTCAAACATCTTTCTTCCAGAATAAGCTTTATCTGCTAGAACTTTTTGCATATCAAATCCTTTATTTGTTTGTTGAAGAAGATAGGGCATCTGTTTAATATCAGATTCGTTCCCATAAGTAACTTTCGCAGCAGTAATTATCTGAGTATTCTTTCCAACAGTTACATGAAGCTTAACATAATTTCTCCAACCTCTTTGTCCTCCTCTTTGAAATCTGACTCTCATCCATCTTTCATATTGATAAGAACCAAATCCACTTGCATCCATAGCAAAATCTGTTTCAATTGATTTTAATGGCATTGCTGAAAGTGTAATTAGATATTGAAGTAAGTCTTCTGTTAGTGGATGATTCATAAATCCAATCAAAGTATTGAAATGTGGAGGTTTTCCAATAAAACCCATTCTGTAAGTATGGTCTAAGTCTGATGCAACTCTTCTTGCTGAAAATTGATTATAAACTTTCAAACATGCACAGAAGATAATATCTCTTAAAGGATAAGGAGGTCTTCCATTTAGTTTTTGACTTTCATTTGGAACTGCTTGAAGAAGTTCATCTAATAGCATATAGAATAGATGCTTTTCTTTTGTTCTTGCCAGATTATACTTCTTCCAATAATCAAAGTTCTTTGGAGCAAATTCTAGAAGAGTTGATTGAATTACTTTTGGAACTTGTGTTCTCTCTTCTACTTTCTTTTTAGTTTCTTCTAATTCTATTTGCTCAATGTCCTTTTCAGGAACTTCTATTTTGTAAGTGCTGTAACGTTTTTTCATTTTGTTTCTCCTTGACTTTTATTTATGAGAAGGCAGGTGGTCATCCCATAACTGACCACCAGATTACACCCCATAAATGTAATCTTCTTATACTTCGTTCTAAGAATGTAAATATATAAATTATAGAGTTTATAAACTTTATGTTTTAGAACGAA
>CAIKWG010000056.1 GCA_903831045.1 uncultured archaeon
TATTTCCAAGATGCAATCAATTTTTATTCTTCTCTTTTTTATTTCCGAGATTCTTTTTTATAACATAATTCACTGGATTCTTAATTGAATTACAAGTTTGGTCCGGATTGCAAACGCCAATGCCTCTATAAAATTCTTTACAATTTGGAGGCATAATTGGTTTTCTTTTGTAGGCCCAGATAAGCTGAGCATGGATGTATCCTTTCTTTAGCGGAACTTCATTTTTATCATTCCATTCATAAATTCTTTTTTCAAGATCTTCCTTTTCCATTCCAATGGACCTAAACAAATTCATAATTGCAAACAATGCTCTCTTTCTTCCATCTCCAACCCCATTAAGAATTTTTTTAATACAAGGAGGGAAATGTTCTTCTGTCAACCCTTCTAATTTTATTGGTTTGTATTCTGCAAATTTTCCACTTGCCTTAATTCCGCTTTCTTCTCCAAATCCTGTACTCTTTGCCCAATCGAGTGCTTGCATTATTAATTCTGCAGCTTCATTTTCTTCAGCATCCGGGCTAAAGTTTTTTATTTTTATTCTAAGCGGGTCAGCATCTCTTTCTTTTTGAAAATTTTCTAATTCTTCTTTTGTTAGAACAACACTAGCCAAAGCAGTCTTTTCATGCAAGGAATAGGGAGCTCTAAACAAATGTCTTGGTGACACTAGGATTAAATCCAATCCCATCAATTCATACAAATCAATTTCTTCTTTTCCAATCACAAAACTTTTTGGCTCTTTAATAGAATTAATCTTACATCTTCTACACTCATAGAATTCTCTTGGGTTTATATCTTCCAATTTTCTTTTACATTCTGGACAAAAATAAGCTTCTTTTTGTTCTCCCGCTTGAAACTTTCTTATTTCTCCTCTTCTGCAAAACTTACAATATAATTCAACTTGTTTGTAAATATCTGCAACTTCGTTACATTTTTGGCACTTAATCCCTTTCTTTATCTCAACTGTTTTAAATTTTTCATAAAAATCTTCTGGAAGCATGCTTTTCAAAATGGGTTCTGAATAATATCTTAAATAACCAACAACCTTTCTTGGTATTTCTGGAAACAAATTAGCAGTAGGAATTCCATTAATTTCTTTAGGGAAAGCTTTCCATGGAACAAGAATATGAAACCCCTTTGAGCCACTAAACTTGATTCCCACATGTTCAATTCCATGTTGATTTAATGAAACAACTATTGCCTTTGCAGCCAAAATTGAGAATTCCATTCCATGTGCACAGTCTATATCAATAAGCAAGTCCCATCCTTTTCTCAATTCCTTTGTTTGCTTTTCATTCATATCTGTGCTTATTTGTAAGGGGTCTGACCAAAGTTCTTCTGAACAATGAAAGGAGGTTGCCCCATTTTTAGCTAGATTAAGAATATCTGCTGGATATTGAAAACTATCTGGTCTTTTTCCAAATCCTTCGAAATATCTAGGAGAAATCTCCCTTCCAATACAAAAGTTGTACATTGCCTTTTGAATCTCGGGTCTAGAATAATATAGCTGAGTAATCTTTCTAATCTTAATTTCCTGGGATTTCTTCAAATCTGCCATTTCAAAACAAGACCTAAAGAATTTATATAATTACCTCAATCAAACCCCCACAATCCTTAAAAAACCCACTTATCTTAGATTATTATGCACCTCAAATTAGAAGACCCAATAATCCTAGCAAAACCCATAGAAATTATTTCTGACTTAGTCCTTGAAGTTAGAATAAAGATAACTGAATATGGTCTGAGTTTAATTGCCATGGACCCCGCAAATGTTGCTATGATTAATTTTAAAATTCCAAGAAGTGCTTTTTCAGAATTTCAGGCAGATTCAGAAGTTTTAGGAGTAAATTTAGATAGTCTGAAAAAAATTCTAAAAAGATGCGGAAAAACTGGTTCTCTTATCTTTGAAAGAGAAGAAAACGTTCTAACCATCAAAATTGAGGATAAAATTAGAAGAACTTTCTCACTCGGGTTAATAGAAATAGAATCAGAAGAAAGAGAATTACCTAATTTGGAATATTGTTCTACCATTGAATTAGACTCACAAGACCTAATTGATGCAATTGAAGATGTTTCTGTAATCTCAGATGCTTGCTCTTTTGCAGTTAAAGATAATTCGTTTGTAATAGAATCAAAAGAGTTGGATTCAGCAAAAGTAGAATTTTCAGGTGATGCAATTTCAATTAAAGGAGAAAATTGTAAAGCAAGATACAGTTTGGAATATTTACAAAAATTTATGAAAGCAGCAAAAATTTCTGAAAAAACAAAAATACAATTTGCATCCAATCATCCACTTAGATTAGATTTTGGAAATAATTCATTTGGTCTCACTTTTATTCTCGCTCCAAGAATGGAAACAGAAGATTAAAAATTAATTTCAAATATGAAATATTTATAAATCTCTTTCTCTTTAATTTTCAATGGTGATTAATTTGAAAAAGAGAGGGCAGGTTACTATTTTTATTATTCTGGCTATATTATTAATAATCATTGCACTAGCAATTTTTTATTTTATTCCAAAATTAAGTTTATCTCCTGAAGGAGATTTAAAAAATCCAAACACTTATTTTCAATCTTGTATGGAATCTGAACTTGAAGATACTCTAACAATAATTGGACTTCAAGGAGGAAGTGTACAAGCATCTCAACCCTACAGAACCTATGAGGGAAATAATATTGAATATCTTTGTCACGCAGATGATATACATGAAGCTTGTAGTATTCTAAAACCTCTTTTAGAAAAACATGTTACTGATGAAATTAATAATTCATTAACTCCAATTGCTCAGGATTGTTACAATCAACTAATCCAGATTTATCAAGCTAAAGGATATACCGTTACTAAATCTTCTCAACCAGGAGAATTAATGGTTGAGCTTTTTCCCGGGAAGGTAAAACTTTCTTATATTAAGGATTTAACTCTCACAAAATCGGATACTCAAAAATATTCTAGCTTTAGTGTAATATCGAACAATAATCTTTATGAACTATTAAGCACTGCTAGCAGCATGGTGCAATGGATATCTTTGTATGGAACAGTTGATGATCCTTCCTATGAAGCAATTTATCCTAATCACGCATTAAAAATTGAGCATGATAATCCTGCACCTGCAGATGGCTCCAGAATATTTATCCTAACCGATAAAAAATATGAAACTAAATTCCAGTTTGCAGTTAGAAGTTGGGTACTTAGTGCGACCTATCCATAAAAATGAAAAAGAGTGTGCTGTTTATTTTAATACTAAGTTTTATCCTACTTGAAAGTTTTTTGGTTTCTGCAGTTTGTTGCGAAAAAGTAATTTCTGGAGATTGGTGTCAGGATGCAGAAGAATCACAATGTGATCTTTCAAATGATTTGAGAATGAACTTCCAATCCTGTGATAGAACTACCTATTGTGCACTAGGAACCTGTGTTGATGTTAATGCCGGAACCTGTAGTCCAAATACCGAAAGAACAGTTTGTGAAAAAGAAGGAGGAACCTGGGATTCGAAAAAGATTAATGAAATAGAAATGTGCAAAAATGGGTGCTGCGTCCTTGGAGAAGATGTTGCTTTTGTAAATGCAGCAGAATGTAAACGAATGGGTTCAAAATATGCAATAAATTCAGTTTTCAACGCTGATGTGAAAACAGAATTGGCCTGTTTTGCTCTTGCCGAACCAACAGAAATTGGAGCCTGTGTTTTTTCTGGAGAATATGATAATAGTTGTAAAATGATTCCACGAGCAGATTGTTTAGCCCAAGATGGAAAATTTAATAGAGGATTGCTTTGTACCGCTCCAGGATTATCTAATTGTGCAAAAACTTCAAAGACAATGTGTAAAGATGAGAAGGTTTATTTTTTAGATAGTTGTAATAATTTTGCTAATGTGTACAATTCTAAAATGTTTACTTCGGATGATTCCGCTTGGACACCCGAGATGGAAGGTTATTGGACAAAAATTCAAGACCCAACATGTAATGTAAACAAAGATGGAGCTGCATCCTGTGGAAACTGTAATTATCTCGAAGGTAGCACCTGTTCAGCCTATAAGGCTGGGATAACTAAACCAGACTATGGGGAAAATGTTTGTAAATCTCTTGCTTGTACATACAACGGTAAAACCTATCAACATGGAGAAAGTTGGTGTGCTGAAGGAACAGGATTAAATCCTGGAATTACAGTTGATCCAAATACAGGATATATTGGTGAAGATGAAAGAAAAATATTGATTGATAACTACGATACTCTGAATCTTCCTGGAACAGAATCTATGATGCTAAGATGTGCAGATGGTGAAGTTATAAAAGAAGCCTGTGGTCCATTCAGAGGCAAAGTTTGTAAACAAGGAATGATAGGAGAATTTAATAATTTTAGCACTGCTAGATGTTTAATCAATAATTGGAGATCCTGTGTCTATCTTAAAACTAAAGAAGATTGCGTGAATCCAGTTGTAGAATGTAAATGGATTACAGGAGAAAGATTTGATGGTGCAATTCTTACCGAAGATAGAAGAGAAAATGAACAAGGTTCTTGTGTTCCTCTAATTGCTCCAGGATTTAGATTTTATGATGTCACTCAAAATCAATCAGGTTCCGAGATATGTGCAATGGGTGTTTCAACAATGGGAGTAGTTTATGAAACTCCTATTCTAGAAAGAAGAGCTAACTTTGATAAACAAGATTTAGATGCAAGTGATGGAAATTCGGTTCATCAAGATTGTTTAGAAAATTGTTATGCAATTCCAAAATATGGAGATGCTCTAGGAATATCCGGAATGATAAAAGTTTGGAAGGGAGAATCTGTTTCAAATCTTCAAACAACTGAAGTTTCTTTAGCTAAAGGGCAATATTGTACAAGAGATACAAATGCTAACAAAACAAAACTGGGAAAAGAAACAGGAGATAATATTAATTGTATTGTAAGGGGCTCTGTAGAAAACGAAGGTTTCTTTGAAAATGTTGCTGTGAGAATGCTTCCATTATTTTACACAAATTCTCAATGGGTTTCTTTCCTAACTGAAAGAACAAGATCACTTGGAGATTGTGGATATAAACTTGGAGCAAGCGGAGATTATAGTCCAACTTCTTCAGAAGTTATGCTTGCAAAATTCCAAACAGTAAAACAGAACGGCGAGCTTAAAGAAGACGTTACAGAAACTTGTATTATCTCTGAAGCAACGAGAACTGGATTAAAATTAAATGAAGAAAATTATTACAGAAGTGGAGGAAGCTGTAGTGATGTTTATACTTTTTCAAATGGAACAAATGGGTCAGGATGAAAAGGAAGTCAATAATTAAAATAAATTTAAAATTAAAAAGATAAATAAACAAAATGAAACTAAAATTTAAAATGAACAAAAGAGGAACAGTTGCAATTTCTCAAATTGCATTATTAATAGTTAGCCTATTTGCTATAACTTTTTTAATCAGTTTGTCTATGCCAACTGTAAAAGCTGAAGGAGTTGCAAGTTCATGTTCTGGTACTTGTTTAATGAATTCTGGAGGAGTAGGTTGTCCTTCAGGTACATCTTCAGTGGTAGGAGGAACTTGCACTGGAGGAGCTTCCTGTTGTCAGTCTACATCTGGATCTAATGGTGGGGGTAATTTCCTCAGTCAATATGTTTTTCCTACAGCCGGAAGTTTAGCTATGACAGAACTTTGGAATCTTGGTAAAAAAACTCTTTCTTCATCAAAAGTTCCTGTTTCTGGAAAAGCTGCAGGGGATATTGCTGCAGGAAGTGTTCAGTCGGGTGTAGCAAGTTTAGCTTCTTTAACTTTTCCAACAAGTCCTGTGGTAGGAGATATTTTAGTAGATGAAGGAGTTGGAACCTGGGTTTATGGAGGATCAGGATGGGAATTATTTAGTGACAGTGGTGTTTCCAGCGGATTTATAGTTCCAGCTTCAAGTTCTGTATCGAGCGGAGTTGTTGCAACAAGTTTATCAACCTTAGTTTTTCCAGTAGCTCCAGCAATGGGAGCAACTGTTGCAGATGCAGGAGTTGGAACTTGGGTTTTTAATGGAGCAGGATGGGAATTATTTGATACCTGGGGAATTTCAACAGGTTATATTGCCCCTGCTACTGCTGGTACTTTTTGGAATGGAATGGGTGTAGTTTTTGGAGCAAAGGGAGCTGCTACTGGTTTTGCAATGAATGCAGGAGCAATTTTTGGAAATTTTCTTGCAGCCGCAGCCGCAGTTGCATTGGTGCATTACGGTTTACAAGCTTTAGGTTTTAGTGAAAGAAATGTTAGAGGATCCACTGTGACTGCAATAATTGCAGGAGGAGCTTCAGCAGTAATAGGAAGTATTTTAGTGCTTGCAGGAGCTAGTGCAACAGTTCCAGTAATTGGATGGATAGTTGCAGGAGTAACAATACTAGCTGCAGGAGTTTGGTTACTTGGTTGGGGAAAAAATTATTCTATTGAAACCTTTTCATATGTTGCAAGTTTATGGCAACCAGTTGATGGAGGACAAAACTGTGAAAAATGTAATAAATTGGATTCGGGATGTAATGAATATCAATGTCATACTTTTGGTGCAGCCTGTGAATTAATTAATGAAGGCACAGGAAAGGAAGTTTGTATTTGGAATAATACAGGATTGGCTTCTCCAGAAATTCAACCAATGGAAAAAGTTCTAAAACCAAATTATGCTTATACTCCCTTGGAAGTTAATTTACCATCAGATAGAGGAGTAAAGATTGTTTATTCTGGTCAATACAGCGATGATTCTCAATGTGTTCTTCCATTTACATCATTAACACTCGGAGTTAATACTAGTCAACCAGCACAATGTAGAATAGATGTTCAAAGAAAGCAAAATTTCTCTGCACTTATTATGCCAATGGCAGAAGGAAGCGTATATACCTATGAGCATATATTCTTCCTGCCAAGTTCTTCTCTATTAAGCAAAGATTCAATGGATGCAGTTAATATGAGTTTGAAAAATGGAAATGACTATAGCTATTTTATAAGATGTAAAAATTATAATGGAATTGAATCAGCAATGCAATTTGAAATGCAATTCTGTGTTCAAGATGGTCCAGACCCAACTGCTCCAGAAATTTTATATACTAACATATTCAATGATTCGGCCTGTGTTCTCTCGGACAAAACAACAAATCCTCTAGAAGTTTATACCAATGAGCCTGCAGATTGTAGATGGGATTTTAATAATGTAAACTATGACGACATGTTCTACCCAATGAATTGTTCTCAAACAGTTGCAGATAATTATCCTGTAAACTCAATGACCTATGGTTGTACTGGAACATTAGAAGGAATACAAAAAGCTCAAGAAAATAAATATTATCTAAAATGTAAAGACCAACCATGGTTAGAAGGTAAAGAAGATACATCTTTAGCAAAAAGAAATGTAAATGAAGATCCATACGTTGTAGTTTTGCAGGGCTCTCAACCGTTAGTAATAACCGATTTAACAATTAATGATAAAGGAAATAACATTAACATAAAAGATTCAACAGATACAGTTCCAGTGACAATCAGCGTTAATACTCTAGCTGGATGTATGGATGGAAACGCGAGATGTGCCCATGGAGAAATAAGAAGCGGAAAAGTGTTGTACACTGACTTTTACAACGAAGGAAGTTTTGATTATATGGCAACAAATACAGAAACACTTCATCTTCCAGCAGGAAGTTATTCTATTCCAATAAAATGTATTGATGAGGGAGGAAATGACGCCTATACTCAAGCAAATTTCACAATTGAAAGTGATTTAACTTCTCCAGTTATTACAAGAGCTTATTACGAAGATAACTATTTGAAATTAATTACAGATGAAAAAGCTAGTTGTGTTTATGGAGATGAATCAACTGGTTGTACTTTCCAATTTGAAGATGGTTCAGCAATTTCAACAAGAGATGGAATTGAGCATTTCACAAAATGGGATACCACAGCTTCTCTATTCATTAGATGTAAAGATCAATTTGGAAACATGCCTAGTGCCACAACTTGTAATATAATTGTTAGACCCTACGAAAAGAAAGCGTAATTTTATAAGCTATAAATTCTTCTTACTTTTATGAATAAAAAAGGTGCATTGGAGTTATCTTTTGGAATGATTTTTGCAATCATTCTTATCGCTGTGTTCATTGCTTTTGCTTTCTTTGGAATAAAAAAATTTCTGGTTGTTCAAGATTTAGTTAAATATAAAGGATTTACAGAAGACCTGCAATCCGATGTTAATAAAGTTTGGAAAAGTGCACAGGCTTCAAATCAGGTTCATTATTCACTTCCTTCAAAGATAACAGAAGTTTGTTTTGAAAATCAAGAAAAGAGGAATCTGCTTTTCTATCCAAGAAGTTCAGAATTTCCTTCTCAGACAATAATTAATCTAAATAATTTAGAAATGTTTGTAAATTCCGAAGAACCAATTTGCTTCAACAATACAGGTGGAACAGTTACAATGACTCTCTCAAAGGAATATTCCCAAAATCTTGTAACGATAAAATAAAATGAAAAAAAGAGGTGCATTTGAATTTTCTTTCTCCTGGCTATTTGCTCTGATAGTCGGAGCAATTATTTTATTTTTAGCTATTATTTTTATTTCCAAATTTTCATCAACTCAGGCAAACATTCAGGATACGCAAAATGCAAAAGAAATATCTGTTCTATTAAACCCTCTTGAAACAGGATTTGAAGAATCTGGAAAAGTAGTTTTAACTCTTCCAACAAGTTCCCAAATTTCTACTCGATGTTCCTATCTGGAAGACTTTGGGAAACAAACACTTTATTTGCGTGGAGAAAATTATAAAAAATATTCCGAGACTGCCACGGGTATTTCTTTTAATAACAAATACATCTTCTTAGAGAGTAATCTAGAAGGTAAAAATTTCTATATCTTTTCTAAGCCCTTTAATTTTCCATTTAAGATTGCAACTCTAAATTATTTAATTCCTATGTCTCAAAACTATTGTTTTATGGGAACCTATTCTGATATCAGGGAGATTAAAGAAGAATTAGATAAAGTAAATCTTTCAAATTTTGAAACAGCCAGTTCAATGGATGGTTGTTCAGAGAAAAGTAAAAAAATATGTTTTAATAAGAATGATGCTGAATGTTCAATTCTTGTGGATACCCATGATTATTCCATTGAAAAAAAGGACAGCCCCAATGCCCCTACCGTTAACTATGAAGGAAATATGGCTCTAATGTTTGCAGGAATATTCTCAGATTCAGCACTCTATGAATGTCAGTTGCAAAGATTACTTAAAAGAGCTTCTCTATTGGCAGACCTTTATTATAAAAAATCTTTTATGGATCAGCATTTAAATTGTGCACCAAGTAGTGTTACAGATAATCTTCTGGCTTTTGAACTTCTTTCTCTTAATATAGATGATTCAAACGGACTATCTCTATTATCTCCGACAGTTAAAAATTTAGAATTAAATAATCCAAGCGGGTGTCCTCTATGGTAAAAGCACAAATGAAAATACAGCAAACAGCATTTATGCTGATAGCAATAACCCTATTCTTTGTATTAGCAGGAATGTTCTTTTTATCCATAAAAATGAGTTCAATAAAAATTTCTGCAACAGAGTTAGAAGAAAAAAATTCAAAGTTATTATTGGCTAAACTGGCAGATTCTCCAGAATTTTCCTGCGGAGCTTCCTATGGTACTCAAGCAACCTCATGCATTGACTTTGAAAAATTAATGTCTCTAAAAGAAAATATTGCTAATTATTCTCAACTCTGGGGGGTTTCAGATATACAAGTATGGAAAATATTTCCTTCAGAAAACTTTGATGAATGCACAACTGGGAACTATCCTTCATGCGGGAAGATCACACTCTTTCCAGAACATCTAGGAAATGGAACATATATTTCTACATTTGTCTCTCTTTGTAGAAGAGCCTCAGACTTTGGTTTTCCTTACGCACCCTATGATAAATGTGAATTAGCAAAATTAATGGTAAGTTACAATGATAAATAAAATGAAAAAAAACAAAAGAGGTCAAGAAGAAATGGTAGGATTTGCATTAATTATAATTATGGTTGCAATAATACTATTAGTTTTTCTGACAATTTCAATGAAAAAAACAAATGAAATATCAGAAAGTTCTGAAATAGAAAATTTTCTGCAATCAATGTTGCAATATACTTCCAATTGTTCAATAAATTCTAATTTTAATTTTGTTTCAATCAATAGACTAATACAAGAATGCTCAGAAGATACCTATTGCAACGATGGAACTTTTAGTTGTGATGTTTTAAATAATACCCTAGAAAAAATGTTTTCTGTATCCTGGTCAATTCAGAACACCTCTCAGTTCAGAGGATATGAATTAATGATTCTCCAGGGGACCTCTCCAGATCCAGTTATACTTTTGACAAATATTTCTGAAGGTATAAAAACTAATACTTCTAGAGGTTCATTTCAGCCTTTAACAAATTATGAGCAAGTTTACATGACCGTTTATTATTAATTTTTAAACTACTTTTAATTAATATTTACATGAAATGGGATAAACTATTTTTTTACATTAGAAATGGAAAGCAAGAGAAAGTTTTTAGCAAAATAGTCTCTTCTAAAAATTTAATAAAAAA